>DNCV01000050.1 GCA_003484395.1 Dehalococcoidia bacterium | reverse complement strand
GGCGGCACGCTCGAGCGTGCCGCCTTTTGTGTACGAGGAAGGAATCGTCAAGGTATTTCGGTATACGATACTTCCAATTTCACATCGGACCATTCTATGAATTGCGCTATGCCGTCGCCGTTAGCAGCTTTATTGAAGAGCGCCTCGATTTGGAACCGGTTGGCAGCCGATTTCACAGCATAGTCTATCTCTGGTGTCACATCGATGACTGTCGGTTGGTCCCAGAACGCCGCTCCGGCTTTTTGCAACTGCTGTCCGGTGATATTAAATGCGGGCAACTGCTCGCTATAGGTAACCTTCCATATGCGCAATCCATCAAGAGACTCTGAGCCGACTTTTACGAACGGGTTGCCTGAAACGCTTTTTGTTGTGAAGATCAGGCGGGCGTCCTTTATTTCGGTTCTGTTTAAACTGAATATATTGAAGCTCCAGAATGCGCGGTAGCCGATGTTATTTTCATTGTCGCCTGCTTTGAAAAAAGTCCTGTCGCGATCACCATCTGATCCAACGGTGCCAGACTCTTCCTTGACATAATTAAAGGTTGCCGATTTGCTAGATGTGGCTACAGAGACGGTTGTGCTGGTTGTGGCCTCTCCGCCCTTGTCATCCTTGACCAGCACGACGATATTATAGGTTCCCCCTTTGTTCGGAGGAAACCAGGTGATCCGGTTGCCTGTTCCCGTTATCGTACCATCTTTAACTGACCATGAGTAGTGTACAGGATCGCCATCCGGATCGGAGGCTTCACAGGTGATCAGGGAGCTTGCTCCCGGAGCTATTACTGCTGGGTCTGCAGTTATTTTAGAGATCGTCGGATTACGGTTGGAGATGACCTTCATAGTCATCGATTTTTGGGCGCTGCCACCCTTACCGTCGTCGACCTTGACTGTTATCTCGTATGTACCTGGCTGTTTGGGTGCCTGCCAGGTGGTGATGGCTCCGCCACCCTCAAATGCTCCCGCTGTGGCAGACCACACGTAATTTATCCTGTCATTATCGAGATCGTCAGCTACGGCCTGGAAGCCAACCTTACCTTCAACGAAAACTTCCGGCTTATCGCTGGTGAAACTGGTGATCGTCGGAGGTCGGTTTCCCCCTGATGCCGGCACTGATGTCGACGGCGATTGAGTTGATTGCGGTGACTGAATCGTTACACAGGAACTCACTATCATACTTACCATTGTTACCATTGCAAAAATGACGATTGCTATACGTTCAGGAAATCTCTTGTTCATAACCTTCTCCTTCTCTCCTCAGTACGAGAAACAGTGTATCGAAAACGGTATAGTAATTACAAGACCCGTATCATGGAGTGACAGTTGTCTTTATAGTGTACTTCGTTATTTTCCATGCATCTACTCCGGTAGTTTCAACAGCCAACTCCCATATTTCTCCCGCCCCCAGATTTTGTCGTGTGGCTGAACTTGTTTGTACTACTGTGCTCTGTTCATCGAAGAACTCAACAAGTATCGTTGCCGAAGTGATGGAAGTGCTGCCGATGTTTTGTGCTCTGCCATTGACTACAGCGGTGCTTTGCCGTCCGGCACTTGCTGCAGCAAATGATGACATCTTATGGCTTATAATCTGAAGCGAGTTTGATGAATCACTTTGCGTAGTAACGCATGCGGAACAAAGACAAATCAGCATGATAACGGAAAGAAAAATGCTTGATTGTACTCGATGATTCATACTGTATCTCTCTATCTTAATAGCGACTATCGTCCGCATGAACTGCATCCCTGCTGTTGTCCCTGCTCCTGTACGACACTCACTGTCAGCGTCTGCTGCGTTACATCTCCCTTGGTATTTTTAACTGAGACCATAATATGGTAATCACCGTAATTGGGGGGTGCGTTCCAGGTCACTATCGGCCCTGTACCTATAAAACTGCCGCCCGTTGCTGACCATCGGAAAATAAGAGTATCGCCAGAAGGATCAGAGGCTTCACAATGTATTTCGGTGCTGCCGAAAGGGTAAACGTTCTGATAAGTAGCATCAATTTTATTGATAACCGGTGCCGTCGCTTGTGATGAGCAGGCAGCCTCGAATACAAGCAAGGTACATGCAGGAAGTATCAACAGCCATCTGTAATTCATAGTTGTTACCATTTCATAATATCATGTAGGGACATGCAGGGACAAAAGTATACTTAGCCGGAGTAATTTCCGCAAATCGTCTTTCTCGTTCTATATTTGGCTGCATCTTTCTGATCGCGGTGGGCAGTTCAGGATTGCTACATGCGTCGATAACGCCAATACGCGTTATCGACTTTTGTGTTGTTGACCTCTATAGCTGGCGGTGTTATCATGCTGCATTGATGTCAAGGAGATATAGCAATGAATAAAACCGCCCCAAAAGATACTGAACTATTCCAAATTATAGAGGCCGAGGAGAAGAAGCAGCAGGGGACGATCAACTTAACCGCTTCGGAAAATTATGTGAGCGGGGATGTGCGTCATGCTCAGGCCTCGGTTTTAATGAATAAATATGCCGAAGGCTATCCGGGCAAGAGGTACTATGGCGGCTGTGCCTATGTTGATGCTGCCGAGACGCTGGCGATTGAACGGGCCAAGAAGCTGTTCAATGCTGAGCATATCAATGTACAACCTCACAGCGGCAGCCAGGCTAACATGGCCGTTTATTTCACGCTGCTTCAACCGGGAGATACGATCATGGGGATGTCGTTAAGCCACGGTGGACATCTCACTCATGGCGCTTCGGTCAGTTTTTCAGGCAAATGGTATAAAGTTGTTTCCTATGGAGTAAACCAGGAGACAGAGGAAATCGATTACAACGAGCTTGAAAAGCTGGCGATTCAACATCATCCGAAGCTGATAATCTGCGGCGCCAGTGCTTATCCGCGAACAATCGATTTTAAACGGTTTAAAGAGATTGCCGATAAAGTCGGCGCCAGGCTCATGGCTGATATTGCTCACATTGCCGGGCTTGTAGCTGTGGGGCTGCATCCGTCACCTGTACCGTATGCGGATTTCGTGACGACGACAACCCACAAAACGTTGCGCGGGCCGCGTGCCGGCCTCGTTTTGTGTAAGGGAGAGTGGGCGGCGAAACTCAATTCGGTTGTGTTCCCGATGATACAGGGTGGGCCGATGATGCACACGATTGCCGCCAAAGCGGTGGCTTTTTATGAAGCATTGCAGCCGGAGTTTAAAGCATATCAGCAGGCAGTTGTCGATAATGCAAAGGCACTGGCATCGGAGCTTCAGAGGCAGGGGCTGCGTCTGGTTTCAGGCGGCACCGATAATCATCTTGTGCTCGTTGATCTCCGTGGTATACATGTCACCGGTATTGTTGCTCAGGATGAGCTTGAATCAGTGGGGATAATAGCAAACAGAAATGCCATTCCGTTTGATCCGGCGCCGCCGAAAGTTGCCAGCGGAATCCGCCTCGGTATGCCGGCAATGACGACGCGAGGATTCGGAACAGCAGAAACGAAGCAGGTTGCTTCGATGATTGTTCGTGTGCTCACTCATATCGGCGATAGCACGATTAAAAAAGAGGTTGCCGAACAGGTTGCCGATCTCTGCCGCAGATTCCCTGCTCCAGTGATGAGCTAAGCTTTAACGGTTATTGTTGAAGAATTAACTCTGCAATTGAAAACCGTATCCTCTGTACTGTAGAATTTGAGCCGCGAACATCGCAAAACGGGATAGATTATGGATAAGAAGACGCTTGACGGACTATGTATTAATGCGATCAGATTTTTATCGATCGATGCTGTACAGAAAGCGAACTCAGGCCATCCCGGTGCGCCGATGGGCGCAGCAGCCATGGCCTATGTTCTCTGGGACAGGTTTCTCAAGCATGACCCTCGTGATCCGCAGTGGCCTGATAGAGACCGCTTCATACTGTCGGCAGGCCATGCGTCGGCGATGCTCTATGCGCTTCTTCATCTCACCGGCTACGATGTATCTCTTGATGATCTGAAATCTTTCAGACAGTGGGGAAGCAGGACGCCGGGGCATCCGGAATATGGTATGACGCCGGGAGTTGAGGCAACCACCGGTCCGCTGGGGCAAGGTTTCAGCATCGGCGTCGGCATGGCTATCGCAGAACGCAGGCTGTCCCAGCAGTACAACAAGACGGGACATGACATTGTAAACCACTATATATATGCGATCTGTTCGGATGGCGATCTCCAGGAAGGCGTGGCCTCCGAAGCGGCATCTCTGGCGGGCACGCTGAAACTGGGCAATTTGATTTATCTTTACGATGATAACGATATCTCAATTGAAGGTTCAACAGAGCTTGCCTTTACTGAGAATGTCGGACAGCGCTTTCAGGCATACGGATGGCATGTCGTCGGTTCGATTGACGGGCTGGATATCGAAAGTATTGACATGGCTATCCGCTCCGCTCAGTTTGAAAAAACCAAGCCGAGTCTGATCATCTGCAGAACCACTATCGGCTACGGCAGCCCGAATAAAGCGGGAAAGGCCTCGGTTCACGGCGAGCCGCTTGGCGAAGAAGAAATACGCTTGACACGGGAGAACCTGAAATGGCCGTATCCGCCGTTCGAAATCCCGTCTGAGGCGCTCGAGCAGTTCCGCAAGGCGGTCGATCGCGGCAAACGCACTCATGACGACTGGCAATTGAAGATGAGGGCATATCGCGATTCTTACCCTGACGAAGCTCGCCATTTTGCCGAAGATCTGCGGGGATACTTGTCTCCGGGTTGGAATGATGGTCTGGCTGACCTGTTTAAGGGTATAAACAAACCGATGGCAACGCGTGAAGCATCGGGGCAGATTATCAACGCTCTTTCGCCGAAGATACGGACGCTGATCGGAGGTTCTGCCGATCTGTCGCCGTCGAATAAAACATCGGTAAAAGGCGCGAACGATTATTCCTGTACCGATTACTGCGGGCGTAATCTGCACTTCGGTGTGCGCGAACACGCGATGGGTGCAATCAGCAATGGTATGGCGCTTCATGGCGGCGCTATCCCGTATGCGGGCACATTCCTTGTTTTCTCCGATTATATGCGTCCGTCTATACGGCTTGCCGCGATGATGAAGCTTCGAGTTATTTACGTTTTTACCCACGATTCCATCGGGCTTGGCGAGGATGGTCCCACTCATCAGCCGATCGAACAGTTGATGAGTTTGCGGTTGATTCCCAACCTTAACGTTATGCGTCCTGCCGATGCCACGGAGACGGCGGAGGCATGGAAGCTGGCGATTGAAAGAACCGATGGCCCCACTGCGCTTGTTTTGACACGACAGAATGTACCGGTGCTGGATAGACAGACGCTGGCATCTGCTGAAAACGTATCGCGAGGTGGCTACACCCTTCTCGATACTGAGTCCAAACCTGATGTCATTCTCATCTCTACAGGATCGGAGGTTCATATAGCTCTCGATGCCGCACGGAAACTTCAACAGCAGACAGTTGCTACTCGCGTCGTTTCATTGCCGTCATGGCAATTATTCGATGCTCAGCCGCAGAAATATCGCGATAGCGTGTTGCCGCCTTCTGTGAAAAAGCGTATTTCAATTGAAGCCGGCGTGACAGCAGGATGGGAACGGTATGTTGGCAGCGGCGGTACCGTAATCGGCATCTCGCATTTTGGAGCGTCCGCTCCTTATCAGAAACTATATGAAGAGTTTGGTCTCACTACTCAGCGGGTCATGGAAGAGGCATTACGGTTAGTGAAGAGGAAGAAATGAATAAAATACTGGCTGTTGCAATCGGGGCTGATCACGGCGGTTATGGTTTAAAAGAGGAGCTTATCCCCTGGATCAAATCCCAGGGGTATCAACTCACTGATATGGGAGCCCATGTATATAATAGCAACGATGATTATCCCGATTTCGCTATCTCTGTAGCGCGGGCGGTGTCTTCAGGGAAAGCTGACCGGGGTATCATTATCTGCGGCAGCGGTGTCGGTGCCTGCGTTGCTGCCAATAAAGTGATAGGCGTTCGTGCCGCGATCTGCCATGATACTTATTCGGCGCACCAGGGTGTGGAACATGATAATATGAATGTCCTCTGCCTTGGCGCACGAGTCATCGGTGTTGAAGTGGCGAAGGAGATCGTCAATGCATTTCTTGAAGCACGATTCAGCGCTGCCGAACGCCATCAGCGCCGTCTTGATAAAGTCCTTTCTCTTGAGAAAAGCTTCAGACAATAGCATCTATTTCCTCAGAGTGACGAATGCCAAAGGCCTGTATCTGAATAACGTGATCAGCTACGGCAATGCCGCCGATATTACCGAGAGCGATTTGATCGAATACCTCTCTTATGATCCCGGGACGAAAGTCATCGAGGCTTATAGTGAAGGCACCAAAGATGGAGCACGTCTTGCGCGCACGATTAAGGAGGCATCGAAGCTAAAACCGGTTATCGTTTTCAAAGGCGGAACAACAGGGGCAGGTTCAAGGGCAACTGCATCTCATACAAGCGCCATTGCCGGTTCCAGACTGATCTGGGAAAATATGCTGCGCCAATCGGGTGCAATTCAGGTAGACAGCATGGATGAAATAATTGATGTCGCTATGCTCTATCTGCGTGACCCGATACCGCCAGGTCGGAGAACACCTATCCTTTCATTTCCGCTTTTCCACTCATTAAAAAACAGATACCGATACCTATTGCAGTGGTATTGCAGTACCATTCTTCAAAAGCGGGAAATATGGTAGCTCAGGAACTTAACGATACATTCTGCAGGGAAGGATTATCCGTTTATTCATCGATGCTCAGCGCTGCCCGTTCGTTTGACAGGCTTATTCGCTATCAGACATGGCTGAAAGATAACCTATTGCAAAAATAGTTTCGGCGATTTATTATACAGGAAGAGTGATTACGGTGGAGGAGGTGTGTTATGGCAAATCGAAAAGCTTTCGTACTCATCCTCACAGAGATGGGGCAGATAGTGAATGTACTCAACACGATTCATGGCAAGAAAGGTATTGAGGAAGTGGATGTGATTATGGGGCCCTACGATATTATTGCAACGCTGTCAGGGGCGGATACGAATGAAATAGCCAACATAGTGGTCAATTCCATTCATAGCGTTGCCGGCATTAAGCATACAGTCACATTAATGGCTGTGTAGCGATTGGTGATAAATGGTTCGAACTTGCTACCTTTTTGAAAATTATCTTCGCGTGTTGTATAATAATAAGCCCTATAGTAATAGAGTCCCTTGCATGTTTTTAAAGGGCGCCGAAGGTGAAAGATACTTTGATGTGTATCGAAATTCTCAGATTGAAGGACTGCTATAAGCAAAACCTCTGGAAATATCTTCGCTTAATCAGCGAAGGCACCGAAAGGGCAGGTTCGAGGAGGACTCATCTCTCAGATTGGAAAGACAGGGGCAACCGATATCATATCAGTTGCCCCTGTTTTATTGTAGTATCATGAAGGGTACTGAATTCAAAAATACTATAGAGTCTATAGTAAGTAAGGATAAAAGGGTAAGTATTCCTTTTTGTCTTTACCTGTGCTATTCTAATAGATTGAGTATATGAATATGCATTCGTATTCATAAGAGAAGCTCGTAATATGGTGATTAGTGGAGGAATGGCATGGATACATGCTTTTCCTTTTTATTTTGCCTTTGGAGGTGTATATGTCACAGGTCAGTACGGATTATATTCGCGCAGAGATAAACAAGGCAGTTCCCCCCGATGTCAGGCAGAAGATCGAAAAGATCGTCGAGGATAATCGAGGCAAAGCCGGAGCTGCCATCCGTGTATTGCAGCAGGTTCAGGGAATTTACGGCTATTTGCCGCCGTCCGTATTGCAGTCTATTTCCGGATATACCAGAATCCCGCTCAGCGAGATCTATGGCGTCGTCAGCTTCTACAGCTTTTTCTCACTGATGCCCAAAGGAAAACATGTTATCCAGGTTTGCATGGGCACAAGCTGTTTCGTGAAGGGCGGCGAGAAAATTATGAAAACGCTGAAGAAGGATTTCAATCTGGAATCGGGCGGCATCACTGAAGACGGCAAGTTTTCTCTTGAGATGGTACGCTGCCTCGGCTGTTGCGGTTTGTCCCCAGTCATCGCGATTGGAACCGATATCCACCGCAAGGTGAAAGCCAGCCAGATCAAAGAGATATTGAGTGCCTATAAATAGGAGAAAGATATGAAGCCATTAGCCTCTGTCGAAGAATTAAAGAAATTGCGGGATCAAAGCAAAGCTAATCTGGCAAAACGAGAGAAACTGATCCAGGTTCAGATGCATCTCGGGACCTGCGGCATCTCCTCGGGAGCCAACAAAATACTCGAAGCTTTCCGCCGTGAGGTCAAAGCGAACAAGCTCGAAAACAAGGTGATTATTACCAATGCAGCCTGTATCGGTCAATGCGGACGGGAACCGGTGGCCTCGGCAATCTGTCCCGGAGCTGACAAGGTCGTCTATGCAGACCTCACCGAGGAACGGGTTACGCAGATCGTTAAAAGACATTTCATCGGAGGGGAGATGATTAAAGACTGGACGCTTGATCAGGAAAGTCCCCTGTTCAAGCTGCAGGAGATCCGGATCATGCATAATCAGGATCTCGATCCGATGGATCTCGATGAGTATATAGCCCGCGATGGTTACCAGGCGCTGGGCAAGGTTTTATCTATGAGGCCGGAGGATATCATCGCCGAAGTGGCTAAATCTGGCTTGAGGGGTCGGGGCGGTGCTGGATTTCCCACCGCAACGAAATGGGGAATGGTACGAAACGCAGTCGGCAGCGAAAAATTCGTTGTCTGCAACGGTGATGAGGGTGATCCCGGTGCGTATATGAATCGTGCCGTGCTTGAAGGCAACCCCCATTCGATTATTGAGGGCATGGCCATCGGCGCCTATGCCATCGGTAATGTCCGCCAGGGATATGCATATGTACGTGCCGAATATCCTCTGGCGATTGAAACATTGAAGCATGCAATAAAAAAGGCGCATGAATACGGTTTGCTGGGCAAGAATATTCTCGGCACCGATTTTGAGTTCGATCTTGATATCTTCCCGGGCGCCGGTGCTTTCGTCTGCGGTGAGGAGACAGCTCTCCTTATCTCGATTGAAGGCAAAAGGGGGAATCCGAGGCAGCGCCCACCGTATCCTGCTAATAAAGGTTTATTTGATAAGCCGACAACGCTCAATAATGTCGAAACCTGGTCGAATATTCCACGGATT
>DNCV01000048.1 GCA_003484395.1 Dehalococcoidia bacterium | reverse complement strand
GTATAATTGAGCGGGATTTCAGGATGGTTTTTGAACTGTAGTTTTTGATTTTCAGTTCTCGCTCTATTTTTTTGAAGTTCTGTTTGCATAATTTTTTAAAAACAGTAAACTTAAAGCAGTTTTTATACGATTATAATTTATCATGATTACGTATAAGATACAAGTTATTGTATGAGTTGTGTAAAACAATTCGTATAGTAACGAGTTAGGCGAAATGCGTCCGTCGAAAATATTTATAAAAAAAGAAAGATATACGCGATTGATAAAAGGAGGAAACTACAATGAAAAAGAAATTTGAACGGGTGTACCAATTTAAGATTACCTTACGGGATAGCAAACCACCGATTTGGCGACGAATACAGGTTCCAGAGACTTGTACATTCTGGGATCTACATGTCGCCATTCAAGATGCTATGGGTTGGTCGGATTATCATTTTCATATGTTTAAGATTGTAGATCCTTCCACCGGAATGAAAATTGAGATTGGTATCCCAGAAAAAGAATTTGGGGAATATGGAGAGACACTACCAGGATGGAGACAAAAAATAGCTGACTATTTTTCAATGAAAAATCCAAAAGCAGATTACGTATATGATTTCGGTGATAATTGGGAACATAATATAGAATTGGAAAAGATACTCCCCCGAGAAAAAGGTGTTGATTACCCGAGGTGTATCAAAGGGAAAAGAGCATGTCCACCTGAAGATTGTGGAGGAGTTTGGGGATACGAGGAATTTTTGGAAGCTATAAAAGATCCCAAACACGAGGAACACGAAGAAATGCTGGAGTGGATTGGTGGTGAATTTGATTCAGAACATTTTGATGTGAAAGAGGTTAGTTTTGATGATCCTGACAAACGTCGAAAAAATGCATTTAGGTAGAAGACGCACATCGCCTAACACAGCATATACGCTGCGGGCTATCGCCCTTGCCCTTCGGGACATTGCTTCCTACGGTCGCAACGTCGTATATGCTGGAAACGTTAGCTGAAAAGAATTTGTCGCCAAACCGAGCGAGGCTTGGAGTTCCGCAAAAAGCGGAACGAAAAACTTGAAATCGTCCAACTCCCCGTTAAATCTGCAATAATTAACTCATGCATCACACACTCAGATTCTACGGTCACAACCAGCACAGCATACTGAAATGGTATATGAGGCTGGCACAGTTGACGCGTGTGCCGCTTCTTGGCAAGCTTGTTCGGCTCGTTGCCAATAGCTACGGCAAGCGTTTTCATCACGGCTACGTGCTTTCTCTCGATGATGCGGAAAAGATTATCGATGCTGCAAAGACGGTAGCTATCGGCACCTGTTCCTGTCGTCACGTTTTTCACAACTGCGAAGGCCCAGAGATGTCCGAGATCGTCATCGGCACCGGTGCGGAGATTTTTCCGGAGGTGCGTTTCGGAGAGTTCAAACACGTGTCAAAGGAAGAGGCGAAGAAGGTTATGCGCCAATGCCACGATTTGAAATATATCCATACTATCCAGAAATGCCGCGACGATTTCTATGCGATCTGCAACTGCTGCTCCTGCTGCTGCGTTCCTCTGAGGCTGCTGCGCGATCACGGCATCGGATCGGCGCTGGTCAGGGAGAAGGATATCGCGGCTGCGGTCATTCGCGGTTTGGTGTAAACTTGTCCTGTTATTCGCGGGAATACTTGACATAAAATAATGCCATGACTTTAAATAAATGTACCTATTACATCTGGACGATCGGATGCCAGATGAACAAGGCGGAATCCCAGACAATAGCCAATCTGTTTGACGGCGCCGGCTACCGCGCGATTAGATCGCCGGGCAATGCCGATATCATTGTGCTGAATACCTGTGTCGTCAGGCAGAGCGCCGAGGACAAGATCAACGGCGAACTCGGCCTGCTCCATGAGGTTAAAAGAAACCATCCTCAGGCGCATCTTCTGGTTACCGGCTGCTTCGTCGACGCCGATACCGCTGCACTGAAGAAGCGATATCCTCACGTCGATCTGTTCTTCGGCCCGGGCGATACTGAGACACTGCTGCAATGGGCAACGGAAAAAGACGATATCGGCTGTCTGAGCCGCGATGATCTGGCTGCATATCGCGAAGGTTCACCTCTCCATGCTTATGTGCCGATCATTCAGGGTTGCAATAATTTCTGCTCGTACTGCATCGTTCCCTACCGCAGGGGTAGGGAGCGCAGTCGCCAAATTCCCGATATCGTACGCGAGGTCGAAAGCCTCGTGGGCAGCGGAACCAGAGATGTCACGCTGCTGGGGCAAAACGTCAACTCATACGGTCACGATCTCGATTCCGGAATATCTCTGGTGCATCTGCTCGAAGAGCTGAACGAGATCGACGGCCTGTCCCGCATCCGTTTTCTTACCAATCATCCCAAGGATATGGAGGATCGTCTTATCGAGGCGATGTCGCGTCTGAATAAGGTCTGCGAACATGTATCGCTGCCGTTCCAGGCGGGCGACGACGATATTTTGAAGGCGATGAGGCGCGGCTATACCGGCGGCCAATATCTCAGGCTGGTGGAGAAAATACGCGCCTCGATACCGGATATTGCGCTGGCCACCGATGTCATTGTCGGCTTTCCCGGCGAGACCGCTCAACAATTTGACCGCACTATGGATATTTTGAAAACGGTACGTTTCGATACCGTTCATGTTGCCATATATTCGCCGCGGCAGGGCACGCTGGCGGCAAAGGAGTATCCCGATATTGTGCCTGCGGATGAAAAGAAGGCGCGGCTGGTGGCGATCGAAAAGCTTCAGGAGGAGGTCGTTTCCGCGATCAATGCGCGGCTGGTCGGCACTGCCGTTGAAGTGCTCGTCGAGGGTAATAAGAAGGGCAAATGGTACGGGCGGACGCGGACGGACAAGCTCGTTTTCTTCCGGGATGCTGCCGACTGGCAGGGTAAAACAGTTATGGTGAAAGTGACCAGGGCGGGCGCATGGTCTTTGCAGGGGGACGTTTCCCTGCCCGAGAATTGAGATTAAACTCATTCAGGAGTAATATTAGCTATGGCATATTACGATTATGTGATTATCGGCAGCGGTATCACCGGCCTGTATACCGCGCTGCGTGCCAGGAAGGCCGGCAGCGTTTTGATCATTACCAAGGGCAGCATACAGGAATCCAATACGAAGTATGCTCAGGGCGGCATCGCAGCGCCGATCAGCAGGGACGATTCTCCCGAGCTGCATTACCGCGATACCATCGCTGCCGGAGCCGGGCTGTGCAATCCTGTTGCCGTTCGAATACTCACCGAGGAGGCGACTGATCGGATCGCCGAGCTGATAAAATTCGGCGTTCCTTTTGATACGTTGAACGGCGAGATTGCGTTGACCAAAGAGGCGGCACACAGCCTGCCGCGCGTTCTTCACGCCGGAGGTGATGCCACCGGACTGCATATCGAAAATACCCTGATCAAAAATGCCAGAGATGCGGGTATCGAGGTAAAGGAGTATTGTCTGGTATCCGAGATTGCACTTGATGCGCAGGGCGCTGTCTGCGGCGTCAAGACGTTCAATTGCAATACGGGTGTGAAGGCGGAGTACGAGTGCCGCTATGTGATTCTCGCTACCGGCGGCGCCGGACAGCTTTACAAATATACCACCAATTCGCAAGTTGTCACCGGCGACGGCATTGCGCTGGCATACCAGACGGGCGCTGAGATCACGGATATGGAGTTTTTTCAGTTCCATCCCACTGTGTTCTACAAGTCGGGAGCGCCGCTGTTTCTGATTACGGAGGCGGTGCGCGGCGAGGGCGGTGTGCTGCGCAACTCCAGGGGATACCGCTTCATGCCGGATTACGATAAGGCGGCGGATCTGGCGCCGCGGGATGTTGTTGCCCGCAGCATCGTTTTTGAGATGCAGAAAACCAGCAGCGCGAACGTCTATCTCGATGTCACCGATCTGCGGCCTTCGGTTATCACCACTCGTTTCCCGCAGGTGTACCAGTTCTGTCTCGATCAGGGAATCGATATCTCCAAAGAGTACATTCCGGTTGCGCCGGCGGCCCACTATCTCATGGGCGGCGTCAAGGTCAATATCTGGGGCGGGACGAATGTCTACGGCCTGTTCGCTGCGGGAGAGACCGCTTGTACCGGCGTTCACGGCGCCAACCGGCTGGCGTCCAACTCATTGCTGGAGGTGCTTGTCTTCAGCAAGCGTGTCGTCGAGCGAACCAAACAACCGAGGGATACGGTTCAGCCCAAGTATGCCTATACCGAATCGCCGGAGCATCGGACTTTGAAGGATTATCAGCCTCCCATCGAAGTGCCGCCGCTGACTCGTGAGAATATACAGGCGCTCATGTGGGACAAGGTCGGCATCATGCGCGACGGCAAAACGCTTTCAGAGGCGGGGCGCATCCTTTATGCATGGCAAAAACAGATGCCTGCGCTTACCGACAGGGAATCGTATGAGTTGCGCTCCATGATCATGACTGCGCGAATGATCGTCGAGGCGGCGGTTACCAGGCAGGAAAGCCGCGGCGCTCATTACCGCATGGACTATCCCAAGCCGTCCGACACCTGGCAGAAGCACATCGTCTTCAAGAAAAACAGCATAGCGCAGTAAGCTCGTTGTAGTAAGAAGAAGAGCTTGTTTTCGTTCTCAGGATTGATCTAGTAGTCGAGCAATCGTCGAGTTATTCTGGTAATGCCGACATAATTGCCCTTTTGCCATAGGGCAACTCTCTCACGGATGCGATTGATATCGCGATCTCCGTAAATAGCAAACAGTCAATAGTTAGTTTAGGGACGTAGAGCGCCATTGATTCATGATGCGCTTTGATGGATAATAGCTGCAATGGAATTGTTAGATAAGAGGAAATCGTATGCCGATATCTGAATGGCTGCCTGGTGTTATTATCATTGGTGTAGTGGTTGCTGCGGTGGTTATTTTCCTTTCAAGCAGATGGAGATAGGACGGCGGCTGCTCTTCTTCTAGTGATGCATCCGGAATTTGCAGCTCCTGAATGAGTTTCTCCGACCTGTCTATGAATGTTCTATCGGATGAACTTTCCATTGTTCATCCACCCATAAGCCAATGATCGATATAACGCTATTCCACGATCGCACAAGTCGTATGGCATCTGCTATCTGTTTGATCTGAGTCGATTTGTCCGCAGGGTTGCCGGCACAATCATAATGGCCGATTATCGCGATGAGCTTCGAACCGTGTGTGCCCGTTGAAATCGATACACGTCTCTTTATCGATTCTATCGTAAACATATCGTGGTTTTCGGCCAGTATCTTGATCGGCCCCGGCTCGGTTATCGCATCGACATAGTCAACATGATAGTTGTTTTTTAACCATTCTATGACCGGCAACTGCACTCTACCGTCCATGCAATTAATGGCCGTAGCGAATGGTCCGTGTGTACTCATAGTATTCCTCCGGCTGCTGAACGATAACGCCGGCAGCGGAAGCTATCCGGCGTTATCTCATATTTTTTGTTTATTTAGTCTTCGGCGGTCGCAGCAGCAGAATGCTCAGAATTATGCCGATAACTGCAAGACAGGCTGTTATAATGAACGCTATATTGTATGTGCCGAACAGATCCTTTGACTGTCCGGAGATGATATTGGCGAGTATAGCGCCTATACCGTAGGCAAAAAATACCACGCCGTAGTTTTTGGCGTAGTTTTTCGCGCCGAAGAAGGTTGTGGTGGCGGTTGGTGCGATGGCAAGCCAGCCACCGAGACAAAGCCATAACGCAGAAAAACAGATTACATAAAGTACTACTGTCCCCTGAGCTGCGCCGAGCATGAACAGCGATGCAGCACAGATCACGGCCAGAGAGACTACGGCAGCCCATCGAGGCGTTATTCTATCGGTAAGCCAGCCGAAGAGCGGTCTGCCAGCGCCGTTGAAGATGGCGAAGATACCGACGAGCATTGCCGCTATCCCTGCGTCGAGCTTGATGCTTTCAGTGCCAACAGGACTTGCTATGCCGATGGCCATAAGCCCGGCAAGGCAGCCTATTGTATAGCACAGGAACAATCCCCAGAATGTTGCCGTTTTTGTCATTGCTGATGTATTCAGCTCCGCCTTGGCTACGGTTGTCGAAGATGCAGCCGGATTCCATCCTGATGGTTTCCATCCGGCAGGTGGGAAGCGTAGGAATAGGGATAGAATGACAGTGATGATGATGAAGGCGATGCCGAACCAGAAAAATGTAGAGAGCGGACCCTGCGCTTTGACCATTGGTCCGGCTATATTTGCAGTGATAAACGGCGACCCGCCGAATCCAGCCAGGGTGAGACCGACAGCCAGCCCCTTCTTATCGGGGAACCAGCGGTTAGCGACGGCAATAGGACCTCCATATGCAAGGCCGACGCCGGCGCCGGCGATCACGCCAAATGTAAGTACCAGTATCCATATGTTTGGTATCGCGGCCGGTAGTATACCCGAGAGTATCCATCCTCCACCGACGACGATACCACCGATGATGCCTATCTTTTTTGGGCCCAGCTTTTCCAGAACGCGCCCGCCAAAGAACATGAACAGGGCAAAGAATGCCAGAATGAACATATAGGGCATTCCACCCTCGAAAGCGCCGACTTTAAACTGCTGTTGCACCGATGTCTTGAAAACGCTCCATGTATAAGCGCTGCCGAGACAGATATTGATTAAAAATCCGAAGACAACAAAAAGCCATCTGCCCTTTGTTGCCTCCATGCCGAAAACACGATCAGTTTGCGTAACAGTCATTTTTTATGGTTTCCTCCTTTCTGTATTGACCACGAATTGTAACAAATTATGGATGATAAAGCTATTTTGGATGGAAGGCATGAAAGATATCACATTGGTATAATATGAATGCAAATCTTGACTATTCTGAATTATGTATACAGATCATTGTACATTCACCGTTGCCGAATAGCTGTTCGATCCGACGCTGTTAGTGGCAGTGAGAGTATACGTTGTCTTTTGTGTAGGAAAAACTGTCACTGCTGCGCCATAGGCAGGAGGAGTACCGATACCCTGATCGATTGACAGTGAGGTAACGTCTCCCTGTATTTGCCAGCTAAGCTGTGAAGACCCTCCTGCACTAATTGTGCCGGGGTTTGCAATAAAACTTGATATCACCGGGTATCCTGCCGTGATATCAGCTTTCGTTATTGTCACCGAAGCTGTGGACTGCCCGAAGCTGTTGGTGGCGGTGATGGTATAGATGGTGGTTTCCGTCGGCGTCACAACCCTTGTTTCTGATGTAGAAACGGTGCCGATATTCTGATTGATCGAGACTGATGTTGCTCCGGTGACATCCCATTGCAGGTTTGAAGACCCTGAGGTGATCACGCTCGGGCTTGCCGTAAAACTGGATATCGTTGGAGCCCCTGCCGCATTGACCGTTATCGTTGTCGATGCCTGGATTGAGCCGGCGCTGTTTGTAGCCGTGATCGTATATGTTTTCGTTTCGGAAGGGGTTATTATCGGTATTCTGGTATCGGAAACGATGCCGATATCGTTATCGATCGATAGTGATGTTGCTCCGGTGATATTCCACTGGAATGTTGTGGACTGTCCTGTGGTGATGACGCTTGGGTTTGCCGTAAAACTGATTATAACCGGCGGGGTTGGCGCTGTTAATGCGACTGTGGCTGATGCGGTAGCTGAACCGACACTATTTGTTGCTGTCAGGGTGTATGTTGTCGTCGTTGTCGGCGATACCAGTTGCGTCCCCGAAGCAGCTACTGTGCCGACTCCCTGATCGATGGAGACCGATGATGCTCCGGTAACGTTCCATTGCAGTGTTGATGACTCGCCTGCGGAGATGGCACTCGGACCGGCAGTGAAACTGGAGATTACCGGCACACTGCTTGCATTAACGGTAATGGCAGCCGAGGCATTGCTGGAGCCGGCGCTGTTCGTTGCAGTGAGCTTATATGTCGTGCTTGTCGATGGATAGACCGTTTGCGTTCCGGACGAGGCGATATTTCCAATATTTTGATCGATGGACATCGATGTTGCCCCGGTGATATCCCATTGGAGAACTGCTGGCTGTCCAGCGTCAATGACGTTCGGTGTTATCGTAAATTTTGAGATCGTTGGCGCGCCCATGGCATTGATGGTGATAGTGGTTGCTGAGGTTACGGATCCTTTATCATTCACTGCAGTTAATGTATAGGTGGTGGTTGTGGTCGGCGCTACTGTTTTCTTCCCTGATAGATCGACTGATCCGACTCCCTGGTCGATGGAAACCGACGTTGCTCCTGTCACTTCCCATGCAAGCTCTGACGTTTGTTCTGAGATAATGCTCGCAGGGTTAGAGGTAAACGTCGTTATAACCGGTTGTGCTGCCGTTGAAGCTATGGTTGGCTTGGAATTTTGGGATGGTTGGCCTTCTTCATTTGCTATAGTCGCAACCATTATTCCGCCGAGAGTGAGTAGTATGAATATGACGATTAGGGGTAATGCTATATTCAGCGGTATTTTTTTAAGAGATTTACGTATGGTGTGTAGCGAGATACGCTGTCGGCCGGGGTTCGGCTGTTCCGTCGTCTGGCTATACTGTGGCTGCTGGTACGATTCGGCTTGCTGAGTGTATTCCTGTTGCGGATTCGTCGATGATGGCTGCTGTTCCCATGCCTGTTGCTGATAGTCATATTGTGAGGATGGCGGCGATTGTGTTGTTCCCCAGTCTATGGGTACGCCGCAAACGCTGCACGATGTTTGTCCGTAAGCAACCGGCGCACCGCAATTGCCACAAGCATACATCTGTTCCACGAGAATATCCTTATAAAAATTAAAAGTGCCGAGGCCCAGAATCGGACTGGGGACACGTAGATTTTCAGTCTACTGCTCTACCAACTGAGCTACCTCGGCAATTGACAAGCGAACTCAAATTTAGCACAGCCACATGGTGTAAGTCAATTTTTTTGATTGAGCGGCGCTGCTTCTATAATCGATCTTTAATGCTCTTGCGCATAAAGACCCGTTTCCAGGTGCCGCCTTTGGCATACATCTCTTTGATACGCGGTATATACAAAAAGCCTGGGATAATCAGAATTGCTACCGAATAGATGATCAGTATCGGATCGTGATAATAGAGCCATGCGACCAGGGGGAAGACGATAAAAGAGATAGCATAACTGAGAGTAGCGAATCGTGTAACCGCCAGCAGGATAAGGAAGACTCCCAGATAGATAAGGGTGGCCAGCGGGATGAGCCGCACCAGCACTCCGATGCAGGTTGCTCCTCCTTTTCCACCGTGGAATTTAAGGAATACGGGGAACGCATGACCCAGCACAACCACGGCACCGCAGATCAAGGAGAATACGATATGATTCCCGGTGAGTAGTTGTGAAATATATACGGCTAATGCGCCTTTGCCGATATCAATAGCGAGCACCAGCAATCCTTCCCAGAATCCAACCTGGTACATCACATTCATAGTGCCCATATTATGACTGCCGACCTGACGGATATCGATGCCTCTTTTAGTCTTTCCCATAAGATACGCAGTAGGAATCGAGCCGAGAAGATATGCTATTAAAATAGCAGCAATGCCGGGCGCTAGTTGTGTCATATTCATTGGATAATTACCGCCGTTAATCAAGATTTTGGATGTCCTATACTGTATACGAAACGGGTATGAAATTCAATCATCATTTCCGCTGATCGAAATCTCCCGTTATCTCACAAACGGGTGTCCTTCTCCGTTGAAATCGGGTAAAAATACTTCGGGAGAATCGAATTCCTGTACCCAGCCATTGACGGCGTCGATAGTATCAAGCCACTCTGTGACGTAATAATATTCATCGGATGATAATTTCCGCGCGAGTTCCGGTATGCCCGGCGCCTTAAAGCAGGGATAGTACTGCGACATAATGCTCATGGTGACGGCCGGTGATACTTCACATATCAGCCACGATATGCAGTCTCTGGCTCCGCTTATATTATTGGGCAATACCAGGTGTCGTACGATCAAACCACGCAGAGCGATACCATCGGAATCGATGACCAGATCGCCAACCTGTCTGTGCATTTCACGGATGGCTTCCCGTGATATTTCCACATAGTTATCAACATGAGAGTAGTTGACTGCGTTGGAATCAGAGGCGTATTTGATATCAGGTAGATAGATATCGATCACGCCATCGAGCTCTTTCAATGTATCGATGGAATCATAACCGTTGGTATTGTAGATAAGGGGTATATGGAGTCCCATACCTGCGGCTTCATCGATGGCTCTGACAATCTGCGGCGCGTACTGTGTTGGCGATACGAAGTTGATATTATGACATTTCAGGTCGTCCTGAAGATAGAGCATCTTCTCTGCGAGCTGACGGCAATCCAGCCTCTCCGTTCGTGTATTCTCAAACTCCTGGCTGATCTGATAGTTCTGACAGAACACGCATCGCAGATTGCATCCGGTGAAAAAGATCGTTCCCGAACCTCTTGTGCCGGATAGAACGGGTTCCTCTCCTTTGTGTTCACAGCAGGCGGAGATAGTCGCCGCATCACCTGAGCGGCAAAATCCCTGTTCTCCTTTGAGTCTGTTCACTCCACAGGCGCGTGGACAGATATCGCAGTGAGCTAACCTCGCTTCAAGTCTTTCTGCTCTTACTCTTAATTCACCGGTTTTGTGCAGTTTGATATATGATGACATTGCAATAGCGCCCTCTGCCAACTATGTTTTTGTATATTATGTAGTGGCCGATTATTATTGTATCCTTATAGCCGTATGAGAAACAATCACATTGTTTATGCGTTTATTCATTAATTATTATGTTGAGTTGAGTGTTTAACCTATTGTAATAGAGACGATGCATTGATATAATCATACTTCAAAAAGGAGGATGTGGATTATGAAAATTGGAATCGTAACGGACAGCAGCGCAGATATCCCGGCAGAGCTTGCGCATAAAATGGGGATCAATGTAGTCCCTCTCTATGTTCGATTTGGAGATGATATCTTCAGAGAAAGGGTTACCATAACTGATGAACAGTTTTACGATAAATTGATCAACGGGCCAATTCATCCTGTAACCATTCAGCCATCGCCTCAGGATTTTGTTGAAGTCTATAAAAAACTGGCTGCCGAATCGGATGCCATTATTTCAATTCACATCAGCAGTAAACTCAGCGGGACAGATAATTCTGCTCTCTTGGCTAAAAGCATGCTCGAAAATGCCTGTCCCATTACAGTGATTGATTCTCAATTTATTTCAGTATCACTGGGACTGATCGTTTTAATGGCGGCTGAGGCGGCGCAGAAAGGTAAAGATCTCGATGAAATTCTGGCTATGGGCAATAACGCCATTCCAAAAACACAGCTCTTTGGACTGCTCGATACACTCAAATACCTTCTCATGGGTGGACGTATAGGCAAAGCCAAAGCGCTCGTTGGCTCTTTGCTCGGGGTTAAACCGATACTTGCGCTCAAGGGGGGAGAGGTCGTTCCATCAGCCCAGGCAAGAAATAGAGCAAAGGGTATAGATCGCTTGCTCGATGATTTGAAAAAGATACCGGATGTGGTTGATATTGCGGTAGCGCACAGCACAACCCCCGATGATGCGCAGAAGCTGGCGTCACAGATTTCAACTATTGTGAAAGATGTGCCTGTAAGAATCGTGAGATTGGGGACAACGCTTGGAGTTCATATTGGTCCAGGAGCGTTATTCATAGCCTGCCGACAGAAGCTTTAACAAAAACTGCTAATTTAATCGATGATCTGTTATTGTAATGCAGTGAGGGAACTGGTCGGGGTGAGTGGATTTGAACCACCGACTTCATGGTCCCAAACCATGCGCGCTAGCCACTGCGCTACACCCCGCAGCGACAAGTATAATGAGAGGACTTGCCATGAGTCAAGAAGAAATCAGGACAGTAAAAATCGCTAGCTTCTCTCTGCTTTCTCTTTCAGCTTTGCGTAATCCGCAGCAACCTTCGTTTGAATGCTGGCGATGGTCTCCGGCGTCAGATGTCTGAACCTGCCCTGCTGCTTGAGATAATCCTCAACCGGATGGAGTTTGTTGATATCGATATTCAGCTTGTACCTGCCGTCTTCGATCTCGTAAAGCGGGAATATACCTGTTCTCACTGCAAGCTTGCCCATCTCGATAACGGAATCGGTTGAAGACCTCCATCCTGTGGGGCAAACGGATAATATATGAATATACGATGGTCCCTCGACGTTCACAGCTTTTTGTATTTTGTTCATGAGATCAAACGGATAGCTTGCGCAGGCTGTCGCGACATACGGTATATCGTGCGCTGCCGCAATAGCCGGCATGTTCTTTTTCCATGTAGTCTGCCCTATAGTGATTTTGCTGGCCGGTGATGTGGTTGTTGAAGCTCCGTATGGCGTTGCGCTTGAGCGCTGAACGCCTGTATTCATGTATGCTTCGTTGTCATAGCAGATATAAATGAAATTGTGTCTGCGTTCCAGTGCACCGGACAATGCCTGAATGCCGATATCTGATGTCGCCCCATCACCGCCCATGGCAACTACCTTCGTTTTTTCGTTGTACTCCCCTTTTCTCGTTAACGCGCGGATGCCAGCTTCTATGCCTGAGGCGACTGCCGACGTGTTCTCAAACAGGGTATGAATCCAGGGAACCTCCCATGACGTAAAAGGATATTGCGATGAGATGATCTCCATACATCCTGTAGCGCTGACAATGATCACATTTCGTCCCAGCGCTTTGCCGACAAGGCGGACCGCCAGCACTTCACCGCAACCCAGACATGCCCGATGCCCGGGTGCAATTTGCTCGAAAGAGTTCACCAGTTTTTTAGTGACAGCTACAGTAGTGTTCATTGTCCGCGCACCTCAATCATTTCGTAATCAGTCAACTCGTTGGCTTTTGCTTTCTCAATGCCTCTGGTAATCAGCTTTTCAAAGGCTCCTGCGGTAACGTCACGTCCGCCGAGTCCACCGATGAAGCTCACGACTTTGGGCTTCGTTTTCATCGGATAGAGGGCATTTCTAATCTCGCTGGCAACAGGTCCTGGTGGGCCTCCAGAAGACAGCGCCCTGTCGAAGACGATGAGCGTGTCCAGGTTCGATACGGCGGCACGAAACTCATCGAACGGGAAAGGACGCCACAGGCGCAGTCTTACCAAGCCTACCTTAAGCCCCTGGCTTCTGAGGCTGTCTATGGCCAGCATCGCTGTTTCACTGAAGCTGCCCATTGTCAGCAGCGCCACATCGGCGTCATCAATCTTGTAAACCTCGACGGGATTGTAGGAGCGGCCCGATAGTTTCTTGAACTCCGCCCAGGTTTCAAGGATGGTTTTCTTTGTAGAGAGGAAGGCGACCTCCTGTGCTTTTTTCGCTTCAGTATACACATTAGGCGGGCCGAAAGCGCCAAGCGTAACCGGCTTTGCCGGGTTCAATGCATAGGGATAACGATACGGAGGTATGAAACGATCTATATCCTCCTGATTGAGCATAAAATACGGTTCGATGACGTGAGAAAGGTGGAAACCGTCTATATGTATCATGACCGGGAAAAGAACGTGATGATCCTCAGCGATTTTAAATGCGCACAGGGTCAGATCGTACGCCTGTTGAACGTTTTCGGTGAATATCTGGATCCAGCCGCAATCTCGAACAGCCATGACGTCGGAATGATCTCCCCAGACGCTCAACGGAGCCGATAGGCCTCTGTTCACCACTGTCATAACTATCGGCAATCGCATTGATGATGCGACATAAAGAACCTCATGCATCAGTTCCAATCCCTGTCCTGCCGTGGCTGTGAACGTCCTGGCGCCGACGGCACAGGAGCCGAGACAGGCGCTCATCGCTGAATGTTCGGATTC
>DNCV01000085.1:732-3385 GCA_003484395.1 Dehalococcoidia bacterium | reverse complement strand
TGTCGGCAATTCCTTTGCCCTTAAGCGCCTTCATGACTTTATCCATTGCCTCAGCAGCTTTCCGCTGAGCACCAGATACGGACACCTCCTGCGATTCCACGCCAAGAGTTAGCAGAGCGATATCCGGAGCTGCCGTTACTTTACCATCGGCAGAAACCCACAACCCGACCGATTGCTGGCTCCAGATCAATGAGCCGGAACCGAGATCATGAGCGAGCGCCAGAGGGGAAGGAACGCCGGTTCCTTTTCCGTCTGAACTGCACCCGGGCAGAGCACCGATCACGACCGCCACAATGAGAAGCATCACCACGAACAGGTATTTTTTCATAATAAACCTCCTGAGTTTATTTTTCGTTTTACAACTGACAACGAACAAAATATTCATATGTTTCGTCGCACATGATATATAACGACAATAATGCTTGATTAGTTTAAACTAATAGAAAACGATAATGTAAATGCTATAGAATAATAGTATCACAGCAGGAAAAACCATGAAATATATTCGAGATATTATCGTCACCGTTATCATCGCTATTGTGATTTTCACAATCCTCCAGATAAGCATTGGAGGATTCAAGGTTTACGGTCAATGCATGGCGCCGAATGTCCAACACAATGATTACCTCATGTTGAACAAAATCGCATACTATTTCGGAGAGCCGATGCGGGGTGACGTCATCGTTTTTCAATCACCGCGCGAACCGCAAACCAATTTGCTGAAACGTATTATCGGCCTTCCTGGGGAGTCGATAGAGATAGCCAATGGCAACGTCTACATCAATGGCATCATGCTGAACGAACCATACATAATGGAACAGCCGCGATATACATACCCGAAAGAGATTGTTCCCGAGAACAGGTATTTCGTTCTCGGCGACAATCGAAACAACAGCGCCGATTCCCACACAGGCTTTACCGTCCCGAAGGAAAACATCATCGGTAAAGCGTGGTTCAATTACTGGCCTCCACCGGAATGGGGACTGGTGAAGCACATCACATTTGAACAGGCTCTCGGCAAAGAGTAACCGTAGAAATACGGCCGGAAATGCTATACAATACCCGGGTCAGCACAGGAAAGACTCATGAACCACATTCGAAATATTTGTATAATCGTCATCACTGCCGTTATGGTATTCACCATACTCAGGATCACCCTCATTGGCTTTCAGGTATACGGACCGTCTATGACACCCAATATCGAAAGCGGAGCATACATCATGATAAGCAAGGTCGCTTACTTGCTCGGCGAGCCGGAGCGAGGAGATGTAATCGGCGTGCCGAAAGAGAATATCATCGGAAAGGGATGGATCAGCTACTGGCCGCCGCCCGAGTGGGGATTCGTCAAGAACATTACATTCGAACAGGCTCTTGGCAAAGAGTAACCGTCAGGATCACTGAAAAGGGGGAAGCATGTCGGAGCAAGTACTGAAGCTATTTAAAGACACCGGCGTTATTATGGAAGGACATTTCCTGCTCACATCAGGTTTGCACTCACCGGTATACTGGGAGAAATTCCGCATACTGCAGTACCCTAAGCATATTGAAATCCTGTGCCGTATGATAGCCGATCGTTTTAAAAAAGAGAAGGTAGAATGGGTGGCAGGGCCGGCGATGGGAGGCATTATCCTCGCCTATGAAGTGGCGAAGATTCTGGGGGTCAGAGGCATCTACGCAGAGAAAGAGGGAAACGATCGCGTCTTCCGCAGGGGACATCCCATTATAGCAGGAGACAGCGTCCTGATCGTCGACGATATCGTCACCACCGGAGGCTCGGTCATTGAGGTGATAAAGGCGGTGCAGAAAGCGGGCGGTAATGCAATCGGCGCCGGAGTGCTCGTCGATAGATCATCGGTGGGTATCGATCTGGAAATCCCTTTCTTTAGTTGTCTGCGGACAACAACCAAAACATACAAACCTGAGGAATGCCCGCTGTGCAAACAGGGCATCCCGCTGGTCAGGCTCGGCGGCTAATTTCGTTACTAATAATTTCTAAAAAATCCTCCATTGTGATAAACTTTGCCTTGAAACTGGTCAGGTTACACATTTCGTATTAACACATCGGAGGACCGCATGTATAAAATTGTGGCAAAACAGAAGCTAAGCCCTGTCATCGATTACTTCAGGGTTGCAGCGCCGGAGATTGCCAGAAAAGCTCAGCCCGGACAGTTCGTCATTATCCGCATTGATGAGATCGGTGAACGCATCCCCCTCACCCTCGCAGATTGGGACAGCAAGGAGGGAACGATTACCCTTGTAGCAATGCAGGTAGGCACCTCAACAAAGAAGCTCGGCTGTCTTTCCCAGGGCGATTCCATACTAAATCTCGTTGGTCCGCTCGGGCTGCCCTCTCACCTCAAAAACTACGGCACCGTTGTCTGCGTCGGCGGCGGAGTCGGCGTTGCGCCGATCTACCCGATCGCCCGCGGCCTGAAAAATGCAGGAAACAAGGTGATCTCCATCATCGGCGCCCGCAATAAGGAGCTCCTGTTCTGGGAGGATAAAATGCGCTGTGTAAGCGATGATTTGATCGTCACTACCGATGACGGCTCATATGCGAGAAAGGGACTGGTAACGGAACCGCTCAAAGAAATACTTGAGAAAGATAAAAGTGTCGGCCATGTCATCGCCATCGGTCCGGCCATCATGATGA
>DNCV01000085.1:0-722 GCA_003484395.1 Dehalococcoidia bacterium | reverse complement strand
GCACCGGCATGTGCGGCTGCTGCCGCGTCTCCATAGCCGATGGAACGAAGTTCGTCTGTGTCGACGGTCCTGAATTCAACGGACATGAGGTCGATTGGGACATCCTCTTCAATCGCCAGCGTACATATTGCGACGAAGAGAAAAGATCACTCAATGCGTGGCATGAATGCCACTGTCAGAAGACATAACATCGGAGGCTTATATTGGACGAAAAATCAAAACCAAAACTGAATGTCAATAGAGTTGATATGCCGCGGCAGGATNNTGGCAAAAGAGGAAGCCGGCCGCTGCATACAATGCCCCAAACGCCCCTGCGTGAGCGGTTGCCCTGTTAATGTTGATATCCCCGAGTTCATTAAAGCTGTATTACAGGACAAAATGGCTGAGGCCGTTACGATATTAAAGAGCAAAAACAGCCTCCCCGGCATCTGCGGTCGCGTTTGTCCCCAGGAAACGCAGTGTGAAAATGTCTGCACCCTCGGCAAAAAAGGAGCGCCGGTGGCAATCGGCAGACTCGAACGCTATGTGGCTGATTGGGATCTGGAAAATAAAGCAAAAGCTGAGAAAACGGAACTACCGCCGGCTACCGGCAAAAAAGTTGCGGTCATCGGCTCAGGCCCTGCAGGGCTGACCTGTGCAGCCGATCTTGCCAAATTGGGCCATAAAGTCTCGATATTTGAAGCGCTTCATGTCGCCGGCGGCGTCCTGATGTACGGCATCCC
>DNCV01000012.1 GCA_003484395.1 Dehalococcoidia bacterium | reverse complement strand
GGACATTTCTAACGAGTCTTGACACACAAGAGTGTTTAAACTTGATTTACCTACCTGAAACTTAGTACAATAACCGTTAAACCAAAATTAGAGGAGCGCCTTATGACAACTCCAAAAATCAAGCAAATGGAAAGAGCCTATGGATTCGATGAGGTTGCCATTGTCCCCGGAGATGTGACTATTAATCCTGATCAGGTGAATATTGATTTCACGATTGGACCGTTTACATTCTCCGTTCCCATAATTGCGGCTGCCATGGATGCCGTGGTTAATCCGGAAGTAGCAATCATGCTTCATAAGCTTGGTGCGCTTGGTGTTCTGAATCTTGATGGCATACAAGCCCGCTATGAGAAACCGGAGGAAATACTTGATGAGATCGTTCATGCATCTGACCAGGAAGTAACTCAACTGCTGCAGAAGATTTACACGCAGCCAATCGATGATAAATTGGTAGCGAAACGAGTTGAAGCAATCAAGAAAGCAGGTGCCATCTGTGCAATCTCGTTGATTCCTGCAAATACGAAACGTCTCGCTCCGGTAGTCAAGGAAGCAGGCGCAGATATTCTGGTCATTCAATCCACAGTCACTACTGCGCGACATATTTCAAAAAGCTATCATGGCCTCAATTTCGCGGAGTTAGTCAAAACAATAAAGATGCCCATTATCGTCGGCAACTGTGTTACCTACAGCGCTTCACTTGAGCTTATGCAAACCGGCATCGATGGTTTGCTGGTAGGTATAGGACCCGGAGCAGCATGCACATCAAGAGAAGTTCTTGGAATCGGCATACCTCAGGTTACCGCTACGATGAACTGTGCAGCCGCCCGTGATACGTATTTCAAGAAAACGGGAAAATACGTATCGATTATAACTGACGGCGGCATCCGTGTTGGTAGTGATTTATGTAAATGTTTTGCTTCTGGCGCCGATGCTGTAATGATCGGTTCTCCCTTCGCTCAGACTGCTGAAGCGCCGGCGAAAGGATTCCACTGGGGCATGTCTCATCCACATCCGGCATTACCCAGAGGCACAAGATTAAAAGTCGGAACGAAAACTACATTAGAGAAGCTTCTTTTCGGACCGACATCGGTTACAAATGGCTCTGAAAATTTTACAGGAGCATTGCGTACCTCGATGGGTGTTTGCGGCGCCATGACAATTAAAGATATGCAAAAGGTACCGATGGTAATTGCTCCCAGCATTAAAACTGAAGGAAAGTTCTTTCAGGCAATTCAGGGAACTTGCTGATTATAGTGCGCCGATAATTGCAGAGCAGCAATATTGAATTCCAAAGCCGATCAAAACAAGCGCGCATATCGTAAAAACTATCCGCTGTGCTTTAGGAGTCCAGAGATGACGTGTTTTAAATACACTCATCGAGACAAATATCTCCCACATCGTATCACATGTCCAATGTACCAATCCCAGCAATATCAGTCCCAGCAAGCCAAAATGCACAGCACTGGCAACGAATGCTATGCCAATTGTCATCCACCACAGCAAAAAATATGGATTGGCTGCTGTCATTATTATGCCCGTTACCAGTGAATTATAAGGAATATCCGCTATTGTACTATTGCTTTTATTCAGTGTCCGGAATACCATTGCGCCCATGAACCCCAGCATCAAACCTCCGAGTATACCGGTAATCATCTTAACTTCAGGAATCGTAAAATAATCTGCAAAACCAAAGTAAACGAGGAGTATGATAGGTAATTCAACAATAATATGGCCTAGAGCTATGTAAAAACCAGCATTTTTATCCCGATATCCTTTTGCAATTGTGGCGGCTGTCAGCGGTCCCGGCAACATAACACCTGACAGGGATATCGCTACAACAGATAGGAGAAAGGCTAACATCTCTTGAAGAAGCTTCCCTGAAAGCTATTCGTCTTCTTCTTGGTCGTCTCCATCATCAGAAGCTGGCTTTTCGTTTAATTTAGGAACAATTGCAGCATTGGATGATTTTCGTTTACTGTTTGCCGGCAATTCGTTCACTGCTTTACGAATCTCGCCATATGCTGATGCAGTGCAGACATCGGTGATAATGATCCCATCTACCCCTGCCTCACAAAGGTTTACCAATTCGCTGCTTTTCACGGTTGAATCAACAGACACCACTACAGGCTGAACAATTAAATCTGACAGACGCTGACACGAGAGAAGACGTTCAATAGTGAGAGAACCATTATCACCACCGATCATCACAGCATCAATAATCGATCCAAGTCCATTAATAGCACGAATCGATCCCAGGTCTAATGATGGTTCAATCTCCATGATTTTCCCGACAGCGGTTTTATTCAGGAAAGATAAGGGCATTTTCATCGTATAAACGATGAAATCAATTGAATTGGGCAACTCCGATTCTATGTCTGCACCATTTAAATGCAACCCCACCGGGACATCGCCAGCAGCTTTATGGATTTCGTTGAGACTGAATTGGGATTGCGATCTTATAAGCAGCGCATCCATACCTGCGGCCCCGATGACCTTCAAAGCCTTTTTGCTGTCGGAAACTATACTGGCAACAACAAGCAGTTGAGGATTTTTTTTAACGCTGGTTTTTGTCTGAAAACCAATAGAGCTTATGGAAGGGGCTGCAGTACGTTTTAACGCATCAATAAATTTACTCATTTACATATAAACCTCGTCAATAACATAACCACAATTATACGATGAGATGGTGAAAGTATCCAAATGCGATTCCGAGGTTACGGTTTATTCCAGGGTGAGATCTCTCGGGACAACTACAATACCATTTTGGGAAATTGTACAACCTCTCTTTTTGTCCGCTTCTCTATCGTAACCAAGAGATGCGCCCGGCAGTATCTTCGCCTCCTTATCAATGATGGCTCTTCTGATTTTCGATCCAGCTCCAATAATGACATCATCAAAAATAACCGAATCCTCTACCAGAGCCTCTTTTTCAACGATCACACCCGGCGATAATATCGACCGGCGCACCATGCTGCCGCTAATGATGCATCCATCGGATACCAGGGATTCTGACATTGACCCACCCATGACGAATTTACTTGGCGGCCTCGGACGTTGATATGACCTGATTGGCCATAACTCTCCATACAGATTGAGAACAGGATCAACGAATGCCAGCTCCATATTTGCTTCGTAGAATGAATCGAGCGAATCGACGTTTCTCCAATAGATGGAATCACGAATTCTGTCTATCAGAACTTTCCGTCTTCTGCTGGCATTTGATTCAATCACGTAATCTTTTATCTTGTTGTGCGCAGTAAAGTCATAGGCAAACATGTTAGTGTTTTTCTCCGCCATTTTCGGAATTATATCCCTGCCAAAATCATTACCTTCTCCATGCAGGATATCCACCATGACGTCCACCTTGAAAACATAAATGCCCATTGAAGCCAGGACATATCCGGGCATATCCGGAATCGACTTTGGATTTTCTGAATTCTCTTCGAAGCCGACTATCTTATAGTCTTTTTCGACTGAGAGTACACCAAGATTACCGGTTGCCTGTTCTGCGCTCACTCTCAGGCCGGATACAGTCAGGTCTGCATTTCTGCTCATGTGATATTGCAGAAGTTGGCGATAATCCATTTTGTAGATATGATCACCTGAGAGAATTAATACATGCTCTATTTCTTTTCCTTGTACCAGATCAAGATCTATTAAATCAAGATTCTGTCTAATAGCATCGGCAGTGCCATGATACCAATCCATGCCAACCTTTTGCTGGGCAGGAACGCAGTATACATACTCTCCCAGATTTGCGCTTGAAATGCCCCAGCCGTCTTGAATATGTCTCTGTAATGACCATGATCGGTATTGGGTAAGAACAAACATTTGCCTGATACCGGAGTTAATACAGTTACTCAATGTAAAATCGATAACACGGAATCCACCGCCAAATGGAATTGCCGGCTTTGCGCGTATGTTAGTTAAAGGTTGTAACCTGTTTTTTGTTTCCCCTGCAAGAATAACAACAAGCACCCTATCCATAAATCAGTAACCTCACGCAGATAACAGTGAACAAAGCATTTATTGACTCTACTAATTATAATTGCTCTGTCAGGCAAATGTATATAGACATTAGAATTAACTGTATTCCGTAACGA
>DNCV01000073.1 GCA_003484395.1 Dehalococcoidia bacterium | reverse complement strand
AGCTATCAAGGGAAACAGGATATATAGACAATCCGGTTCGACCTATGTTCCGTTGAGAGTTAATACCGCAGGCATGATCCCGTTAATCTTTGCCATGTCATTGATGATCTTCCCTGGAACCATTGCCAGCTATTTCGTCGCTCCTCCAGGGCAGGATCCCAACTTCTGGAATACCGTTGCTGAATGGTTCAACCCAGGTACGGCGCTTCCTATCGGGTTATTTTATTGGGTGTGCTACTTTGTTCTGGTTGTGGCATTTGCCTTCTTTTACACTATGGTTGTCTTCCAGCAGATGGAACTTGCTAAGACTCTGCAGCGTCAGGGTGGTTTTGTTCCTGGTGTCAGACCGGGTAAGCCGACTGAGGAATATCTTAATTCGGTGATCAATCGCATTACCTGGGGCGGCGCTCTTTTCCTCGGCATTGTTGCGGTATTGCCGTTTCTTGCCAGAGAGATAACGAATGTTGCGGTGCTCACGCTGTCGAGCACAGGTTTATTGATTATCGTCGGCGTGGCTTTGGATACAATGAAACAGATTGAAGCACAATTAACAATGCGAAAATACGAAGGATTTTTGAAGTAAAATGTTTGTAGTGTTTCTTGGAGCTCCCGGAGCAGGCAAAGGTACACAGGCAGCCGTCATTGCAAAGAAGCTTGATGTTCCACATATTGCGACCGGCGATCTATTTCGTCAAGCGGTGCAGAAAGGTACGAAGTTGGGATTGCTGGCAAAGTCATATATGGAAAAGGGTGCCCTGGTTCCCGATGAAGTAACAATTCAAATGCTATCGGAGAGGTTATCACAACCTGATTGCAAAGAAGGCTGCGTCTTCGATGGTTTTCCGCGGACGCTGGATCAGGCGAAGGCGCTCGATGGTGTGATGGCAACGCTGAAGAGCAAGATCGATAAAGCAATTGATATCGAGGTTCCTGATGCTGAATTACTCAAGCGACTGGGTGGACGATGGATCTGCCGTAAATGTCAGACTCCATATCATCAGGTGTTTTCACCTCCGAAAGTAAAAGGCGTTTGCGATAAGTGCGGCGGCGAGCTCTACCAGCGTGCTGATGATAACGAGGAAACGATTAAAAATCGCTTGAAAGTATATCACTCTCAGACGACCCCCATATTGAATTTTTATAAAGATAAACTGGTAACAATCGATGGGGCGGTTGAGATAGCGAAGGTGACCGAGCAGATAGTCAAAGCGATGAGGGTGAAATAGTAGAGATAATGACAGTCCTTAAATCTCCTGAGGAGATAGCGTATATGAGGCAGGCGGGAAGGATAGTGGCGGCAGGCCTCCAGAGAATGAAGGAGGCGGTTAAACCGGGGATTAAAACGCGGTTGCTGGATGAGGTAGCCGTGAAAGAATTAAAAAAGTGGGATGCAAAGGCATCCTTCAAAGGATATCACGGGTATCCCGCCAGTGTTTGCATCTCGATTAATGACGAGATCGTTCATGGCATACCGGGTGAAAGGATACTCGAGGAAGGGGATATAGTTTCGATAGATTTCGGAGCTGTATATCGTGGCTTTCATGGAGATGCGGCGATAACGGTGGGGGTGGGACAGATAAGTGCACAGGCGCAGCAACTTCTCGATGTAACCCAAGCCTCATTGCATGAGGGAATCGGTGCTGCGAAAAGCGGCGGCTATCTCGGTGATATTTCCGCTGCAATCCAGGGATATATCGAAGCCAGAGGCTTCGGAGTTGTGAGGGAATATTCCGGACATGGCATCGGGAGGAATCTCCATGAAGATCCGCTCGTGCCGAATTTTGGTGTTTCCGGAACAGGAATGATGTTGCATATTGGGATGACGGTGGCAATTGAACCGATGGTGACAGCGGGTGATTGGAAAACGAGGGTTAACCAGAATAAATGGACGATTCATACTGCAGATGGAAGTTTAGCTGCTCATTTTGAGCATACGATAGCAATACGAGATGGTAAAACTGAGGTATTGACGCTGCCGTGAACGATAATGTACCTGATAAGGAAACTATCGAAGTTGAGGGGACAGTGCTCGAGGCATTGCCCAATGCTTCGTTTCGCGTGGAGCTGGCAAATGGTCATAAGGTACTGGCCCATATTTCGGGGAAAATGCGCAAAAATTATATACGGATTTTGCCGGCGGATAGAGTGCTTGTCGAGCTGTCTCCCTACGATCTAGCGAGGGGACGGATAACGTACAGGTTTAAGTAAAAAATAGCTGTGTTTGCTTTGACATTATGGTGACTAAAGGATTATTATATAGGGTATTTTTGAATTAGGTAATGAGGTAGTTTACCGTGAAAGTTAGATCATCAGTTAAGATACGATGTGAAAAATGCAAGATAGTCAGACGCCGTGGCGTTGTGCGAGTGATTTGTATCAATCCTAAACACAAACAGCGTCAGGGATAAAGAGCGGAGAGATAGAAGATGGCACGTATTTCCGGTGTTGATATACCACGTGAGAAGAAGATCAAAATTTCGTTACGATATCTTTATGGTATCGGCCCGATGCTAAGCGATAAAATATTGGCACGGACGAAAATCGATCCCGAGAAAAGGGTGAAAGACCTTACTGAAGAAGAGGTTAATCTTATTCGTGAGGCGATTGATAAAGAGTACACGGTTGAAGGGGAGTTGCGTAAACAAACCCAGTTAAATGTGAAACGCCTTATTGAAATCGGCTGCTACCGTGGGCAACGACATCGTCGTAATTTGCCCGTTTGGGGCCAGCGTACTCGTACCAATGCTCGTACCAAACGTGGACTCCGCAAGACTGTAGCCGGACGTGGTCAGAAACGTGGTGCGAAGAAATAAGCCCCTGCTTGTATTAGTAAAGGAGTATTGCTGAATGGCACAAAAGAAAAAAGTAAAAACGAGGAAACGTGAACGTAAGGTTGTAGGCGACGGTAAAGCATTTATCGTGTCTACCTTTAATAATACAATTGTGACGCTTACTGATGCCAAGGGAGATGTTTTGGCGTGGGGCAGTTCGGGAACAGCGGGTTTCAAGGGCTCACGTAAAGGGACGCCATATGCAGCTCAACTGGCAGCTCAGGGTGCTGCATTGAAGGCGAAGGATCAGGGTTTGAGACAGGTTGAGGTCTTTGTTCGCGGTCCTGGTAGCGGACGTGAAGCAGCGATACGTGCCCTGCAGGCGAACGGAATTTCTGTGGCTGCAATTCATGATATAACACCGATACCTCATAACGGGTGTCGGGCTCGGAAGAGAAGGCGAGTATAAGTATGGGACGATATACAGAAGCTAAATGTCGTTTATGTCGTCGCGTTGGCGACAAAATGATGCTCAAGGGCGAACGGTGCTATACTGCAAAATGCGCTATGGAGCGTCGTAATGTGTTGCCTGGGTATAACTCCACCGGTAAGCGTCGCCCGAAGAAGTCCGAGCGTGGACTTCAACTGTTACAGAAACAGAGGGCGCGTCGTACCTATGGCGTTCTCGAGCGGCAGTTCCGCAAAATGTTTGGCGAAGCGGAGCGTTTGACCGGCGTTACCGGCGACCATTTCGTTGTGCTTCTCGAAAGGCGTTTCGATAATGTGGCGTATCGTCTGGGATTTGCCGATTCACGTGCCCAGGCCCGACAGATTATCTCTCATGGCCATCTGTTAGTAAATGGCCGTCGCGTCAATATACCCTCGTATGAAGTCAAGGCGAATGATTTGATTGCATGGCGTGAAGAGAGCAAGAAATCGGAATATTTCAAAACACTGGTCGAAAAGATTGCAGACAAAATCGTCCCGACCTGGTTAAATCTCGATACCGGCACTATGGTCGGGAAAGTCGTAAATCTGCCCTCCCGTGACGATATCGAAGTAAAATTTGAGACAAAAGCTATCGTCGAATACTATTCACGATAGGGGAAGGTGTCGTGGCTGGATTATTATTACCTAATATTGTTTGCGTGGAAAGCAATAAAAATTTCGGGCGTTTCATTGCCGAGCCTCTTGAGAAAGGCTTTGGCACTACGCTTGGGAACAGCCTCCGTCGAGTTCTTCTCAGCTCGTTGACGAGCGCCGCGATTTCGGCAGTGGAGATGGCAGGAATTCAGCATGAGTTCTCCGTTATTCCGCATGCCCGTGAGGATACAATCGGCTTTCTGTTGAATGTCAAAGAGATTTGCATTCGTCCGCTTTCTCAGCGTGAGGGGACGATGACTTTGCAGGTGGAACGCGAGGGCGAAGTTGTTGCCGGCGATATTAAGACAGGCACGGATTTTGAGATAGTCAATCCTGATTTGCATTTAATTACTCTCGATTCTTCAAAAGCCAATCTTGATATTAAATTCTATGTGAAGATGGGCAGAGGATATGTTCCCGCCGGATCAAGCGAGGGGCTGGCTCTCGGGGTTATCCCGATTGATGCCATTTATACACCGGTTCGAAATGCTAATTACACCGTCGAGGCCAGCGGACTGGAAGAGGGTGCAGAGAAGGAAAAGCTGACGCTTGAGATATGGACCAACGGAACATTGTCTCCGCTTGAAGCGCTGACACAGAGCGCAACCATACTGGTTGATCAGTTTGCCTGTTTCCGCAATTTGGCAAAGACCATTGCGGATGAAAACGGCGAGCCGCCATGGCCGCGGTTGCTGCCTCCTGAGCAGTATAACATGCGACTTGAGGAGATGAATTTATCTACACATACATATAATAGTTTGCGGCGTGGTTCAATTACGACGCTGGGTGAGCTTCTGGAGAAAGCCTCGGAAGGTGATTTAACATCGCTTGCAGGATTCGGTGCCAAATCTCAGGAAGAGGTGGAAGAGACTCTGCAGAAATGGAATTTACCCTTTGTGCCCGAGATCAGAAAGAAGGCGAAAAAGAAAGATTCTGATGATGAAGGCGACGATGCAGCCAAGGAAGAGGAATAGTTATGAGACATCAAATCGACGGACGTAAATTGGGAAGACCATCAGGCCCGCGACGGTTAATGTATCGAAGCCTGATAACGGATTTCCTCAGACATGAGAAGATAGTGACAACCGAAGCCAAAGCTAAAGAAATTAAAAGCATGGCTGAAAAAATGATAACTCTTGGTAAAAAAGGCGACGTTGCTGCACGGCGGCGCGCAGCAATGGTTATTACCGATAAGAAAGTTATTTCCAAACTATTTGAGACGATCGGTCCGAAATTCGCGAATCGTTCAGGTGGCTATACACGCTTGATCAAGCTTGGTCCCAGAGTAGGTGATGGTGCTCCAATGAACAAGCTTGAGATGGTTGAATAGCTGGTTACGTTTGTGTGTCGTTCTTTAACAGCAATAGAAAAGTCGTCCTGATTGTAGAGTATGATGGCGGGCGATATTACGGCTTCCAATGGCAGCCTGCGGGGCCAACGATACAGGCTGAATTGGAAAATGCCATCAATAGGCTGACGGGTGAGCAGCGGCGAGTCATCGCTGCCAGCCGCACTGATGCCGGTGTACATGCCAGGTGTCAGGTAGTCAGTTTTTGGACGGCATCGCAGTTGCCCCCGATGGTAATGGTAAAGGCATTGAATCATTATCTCCCGGACGATATTGCGGTGAACAAGGCATATGATGTGGAGGAAACGTTTGATGTCCGTCGCCAAGCGGCGAGCCGTGAATATGAATACTCCATAGTCAATTGTGCTATACGGTCTCCGCTGGATAGAGACCGAAAATATCTGGTTGTAAATGAATTGAATATTGATATGATGAATAAAGCATGTGATGTATTGAGAGGACAGCGTGATTTCGCTTCCTTCTGTGCCGCTTTTTTCAATGGGAAAAGCACGGTTCGTACGGTGAATGAGGCGAAAGTCAATCGCGAGGGCATTGACGTTGTGTTTACTATAAATGCAAATTCATTTTTGCCTCATCAGGTGCGCAATACGATAGGATTACTCATTCGTGTGGGTTTGGGCAAGATCGGAATTGAGGAATTTGTGCAGATTATGGATGCAAAGAAGCTTGGGCTGGCGGGTCCAACCGCCCCTGCCTATGCGTTGTGTCTTACAAAGATTAATTATCCTACCATATTGGAGTTAACGAGATGAAGACCTATTTCACAAAACCAGGCGATGTTAATCGCAAATGGCATGTTATCGATGCCTCAGGTCAAACCCTTGGTCGTTTATGCACAGGTATTGCCAAACTTCTGATGGGCAAGACCAAGCCCATGTTTCTTTCAAATATAGATACCGGTGATTATGTTATCGTGATCAATGCAGCCAAGGTTAAATTGACAGGCAATAAAATGCAGGAGAAGAATTATCACTGGTTCTCAGGATATCATGGCGGCATCAAGAGTAGAACTGCCGAAAAAATGATAAGTCTTCGTCCTGAACAGGTGATCGAACATGCCGTTAAAGGAATGTTACCGAAAAATCGCCTCGGCAGAGCGATGTTTAAAAAGCTGAAGGTCTACGCCGGCGAAGCTCATCCGCATGAGGCGCAGGTAATAGGATCAAAGGTAGCCGCAGAAGGGAGTGCTAAATCGTGACAACGCAAACTGATCGTGCAGTCGGACGGCGCAAGTGCGCTATAGCTCAGGTGAAATTGATCCCCGGAACGGGAGAGATAGTCGTCAATGGGAAATCATTAGAGAAGGCATTTCCCCGTGAGCATTACCGCCGCATTATTATGAAACCGCTGGCGACGACGGAGACGCTTGGAAAATTCACCGTAGAGGTTAAGGTTGTCGGTGGCGGCACCACCGGGCAATCCGATGCCATTTGTCACGGGATAGCCCGTGCGCTGGTGAAATATAACGAAGAATTTAAAAAATCACTGCGTCAGGCTGGTCTATTGACCCGTGATCCCCGCATTAAAGAACGCAAAAAGGCCGGTCTCAAACGTGCCCGCAAAGCGCCGCAGTATACCAAGCGCTAACGTCGACACAAGTATAAACAAAAAGGGGGCAGCGAATTTCGCTGCCCCCTTTTTGTGGTTCATCCGTTATTGTGAAATGAATATCCCCTTTCCCGGATACTCCATCATTATTAATCTTCATACGGGGGATTGCCAAGCGTGACGGAGATGATGAAAAGGGTCAACTGGCGGGTCCACTATTTATTTGCTTCCATGACCAATTCCTCTTTGTGATGAGCATGTTGTATCGTACAGCTTTTTTAATCTATTTTCTTCGGCAGCCAGCCTTTCCTTTTCACCCACCAGAACGATAATGCGGTTGCTATTATCGTGGAGCTGATGAGAAGCGTGAGGTACCAGCCTGCGTCTTTTGGCTCCATGGCGAAAGCGGGGTTGCTCATAACTGTCGCCAGCGTATTGGGGACGAGGATGGCTGTGCCCAGCACCGTTAAATAGGTCATCACCATTGCCATTCGGTTGTTGAGCGCCTGCAACTGGTTGTTATAGATAGATTGCAGCACTTCAAGACCTGAAGCCAGCACTTCGGACATATGCTCGGCAAGGCCGATCTGCCTGTTGACATCCTCAGCGAGATATCCGATACGGTCCAGAAGCTGTGAGTCATTTGTCAGCAATTCGGCGTCTCCGTACCGGAGATCGTGGAGAACGTCAACGGTCTCCCAAAGCGCATCGAGATACACGATCAATGCATGTTTCATCCCGTATATCTGTGGCCCGAGCAGATCGCGCGGCGTCTTTGGATCCATGAGGCTTCTATTGAGATCATCTCCGTGCTCCTCGATCTGCCTCAGATGCTCAAAATTGCGGTCGTTATTTTGGTCAATAATGCGGATCAGGAGCAACGTAAGGCGATCCTCATCGCAGGCTTCGATTGGTATTTTCCTTAATATTTTCGGTGAATACCGGCGCAGACGGCTGAACCGTCGGTCAACCATAAGGGGGTGGATAGTTAAGAGTAAATTCTTTTGCATAAGAAGCAGAACTTTATGAGGTTGGACTTCCGGATGTTCAAAAATTCTGATTTGTACGGAAGGGAGTTTAATACCTATCTCCGTCTCGAAATCTTCATAGAGGATTCTATTGCCTTCGGTAAGTGAGGATGTGAGCTGGTTGCTGAACCCAAGAAGCGTAGCGGCGGTTGCAGAATCCTCTTCGAAATTGGCGGTGAGGAAGTCCACCCAGGTGAGCGTCGCGGTTTTTATTGTATTGAGAAAGTTGGTCGGTGAATTGGCGTAATCCGTCATCACACTGCCATCTGAATGGAGAGCTGCGAAAAACCATCGTTTTTCAATCGGCTTGGATGAATCACCACTCAAGGCTGTATTTTTGATCGCCTTCACTTCTTCCGACATAGCGCTCCTTGCTGAATGTGTTAGAATTTGCCCATGACGGCTAATTATAGGCGTTTTATGGTTATTGTCAATGTTGTTGCTTTCGGCATGCAGTCTAAAGTAGTATAGTCTAGCCTAATGGAAGGAGCCAGATAATGCTTTCCCGAGAAGAAATATTGAAATTGTTAAAAGGGAATCCCCCTCTGATTGAAGGCATGGTCGACCTTGCAAACCAGGTGCAGCCGAACGGCATCGATCTGACGCTGAAGGATATTGCATCCTACGCAACGCCGGGGACAATGTCGGAGACAAATGGCGGCAGGATACTATCCGTCACAAACCTGATGCCTTTTGAAACCGATGGCGGTATCACGCTGCCCCCGGGATGTTATCTCATTACCCATAATGAGGTTGTAAACCTGCCGAATAATCTGATGGCACTGGCCAGACCCCGTTCCAGCCTTCTCAGGTGCGGTGTGGCTGTTCACACCGCTGTCTGGGATGCCGGCTATTCGGGCAGATCGCAGTCTTTGCTGGTGGTCTATAATCAATTCGGTTTTCGGTTGTACAGGAATGCCCGTGTCATACAGATGGTTTTCTTCTATCTGAACCGGGCGGTGAACAAAGGATATAAAGGGATGTTTCAGGGGGAGAATATCACGCCTGTTTAATTCATGAATAAATCTTTTCGATTTATTTCTCGTTTATATATAGCATGTGAGAATTATTATTCCGAGGAGGAAGCAATGAAGAAAACACTAAAAATCATTATTCCGCTACTTGCTGTGCTGCTGCTCGTCGTTACCGGCTGCGCTGCGAGCAATCAGTCAACGAGATCGACGTCAACCTCTGTGCCTGCGGCCATGCCGGCACCGGCCACTGCGCCGTCCTATGGAATAGCCGAGAAAGGGATGGGAGAAGCTGCCGATTCATCTGCGGTTACCGGATCATCGGATATCGACCGCAAAATTGTGAGGACGGGGAATATTTCCCTGGAAGTCGATGATATCGGCAAAACGATGGATGAAATTGTGAAGATCGCTGCCGATTTGGGCGGCTATGTCGTTTCCTCGAACAGGCAGGGAAACGATGAATACGATAGCGGCCGCGTCTCAATTCGCATCCCTTCGGACCGTTTTGATGAAGCGCTGGGAAAACTACGCGTGCTCGCGGTTAAAGTGCTGCAGGAAAGCACAAATGCCCGCGATTTGACTGAGGAATATACCGATCTAAAAGCGCAGCTCACCAACTTGCAGGCGACCGAAGCTCAGTATCTGCTGTTGCTGCAAAAAGCGGAGAAGATCGATGAGGTTATCGCTGTGCAGCGTGAGCTGTCCAATATACGCATCCAGATCGACCGGATAAAAGGCCGCATGCAGTACATCGATCGCACCTCGGAAATGTCGATGATCGATATCTCAATTCGGCAAACGAAATCCATCGATAGCAAAGGCTGGAATCCGGGAGATACTTTGATGTCGGCATTGAGCGGCCTTTTGGTTTTCGGGAAAGTACTGGTCAATATTTTCATCTGGGTTTTGATCTTCTGCCCGATCTGGGGGATTGCGCTGGCTGTGGTACTCATAATCAGACACAGGAAGAACAAGGCGAAGCAATCAGCTGCGAAATAGAGGTTTGTTGATAAGGGCGTTGCATGCAATGCCCTTATCATTTTAACAAGAGACTTGTATGAAACCTGTGGAATGGCTCGATAACAGGATCAGAATCATAGACCAGACGCTGCTGCCTTCGGAATTGCGCTATCTGGATCTGACTGATTACAAGGATATGGTGGAGGCGATCAAGACACTCAGGGTTCGCGGTGCGCCTGCAATCGGCATAGCTGCCGCATATGGTATTGCACTCGGAGCACAGAGGATAGATGCGGATACGCCGGATGAGTTTTTCCGCTCTCTGCAGCAGGTATTCGATGACTTTGCCAGGTCGCGTCCGACCGCAGTGAATTTGTTCTATGCGATCGGCAGGATGCAACATGCCGTATCGGCGCTGAACGATCTGGAAAAGATACGGCAGGCGCTTGTTGAAGAAGCAAAACGTATCCATATCGAGGAAGAAGACGCCACCCGGCGCTTGAGCGAATATGGTGCAGAACTGATCCGAGACGGATTCACTATCCTTACTCATTGCAATGCCGGTCCTCTGGCGACGGCGGGCTACGGTACAGCACTTGGAGTGATCATTGAAGCGAAACGGAAAGGGAAAAAACTCCACGTGTACGTTGATGAGACGCGACCGTTGCTTCAAGGTGCGCGTCTTACCACATGGGAGCTGATGCAGGAAGGCATCCCTGCAACGCTGATCACGGATTCTATGGCAGGACATTTCATGCACCGCGGTACAATAGATTGCGTCATCACAGGCGCCGACAGGATTGCGGCCAACGGCGATACAGCCAATAAGATCGGCACCTATTCGCTGGCTGTGCTGGCTCATGAAAATCAGGTCCCGTTTTATATTGCGGCGCCGATGAGCACCGTTGACATTTCGATCAAATCGGGAAATGATATCCCCATCGAGGAGAGGAAAGTGGATGAAGTGACGGCAATCGCCGGCGTCAGAGTTGCCCCGGATGGGGTAGCGGTTGCCAACCCCGCTTTTGATGTGACGCCTCATCGATATATCACCGCAATTATTACCGAAAGGGGTATAATACGGCAGCCATATGATTTTGACTAGGGAGGGATCTATAAATGACCGAAGTTAAAATTGGTGTTATCGGCGGCAGCGGCCTTTATGGCATCGAAGGCATGAAGGATGTGCAGGAATGCGATGTCAAGACTCCGTTCGGAGAGCCAAGCGATACTATCCATGTCGGGACTCTTGAGGGTGTCCGGATTGCATTTCTGCCGAGGCATGCCCGCGGGCATAAAATCAATCCGACGAATATACGGGCGCGTGCCAATATCTGGGCGCTCAAATCACTGGGGGTGGAAAAAGTCATATCGGTGAGCGCCGTCGGCAGCCTGAAAGAGGAGATTAAGCCTGGAGATCTGGTGATCCCCGATCAGATAATCGACCGGACCAAAGGCAGGATCGATACCTTTTTTACCAGTGGCATTGTTGTTCACGTATCCATGGCCGATCCGTATTGTGCAGAGCTCAGTAAACTCATGCTGGAAGCTTCACATAAAATGAAGATAACGGTTCATATGGGGGGAACGTATATCGCAATGGAGGGACCCCAATTCTCTACAAGGGCGGAGTCCAACCTTTACCGTTCATGGGGGGCGGCGGTTATCGGTATGACCGCATTGCCTGAGGCAAAGCTGGCGCGGGAGGCGGAGATGTGTTATGCAGCACTGTGTTTCGCTACCGATTACGATTGCTGGCGACCGAATACGGAGGATGTCACGGCGGAGATAATACTGCGTACCCTGAGGCAGAATGTTGAGATATCGAAGCAGATATTGAAACAAGCTGTTCCCTATTTATCCGGCGAGAGGAAGTGTATATGCAATTCAGCACTTCGCTATGCTATCGCAACAGCTCCTGATTCGATTGCTCTTAGTACCAAGAAACAGTATGATTTGCTGATCGATAAGTATATGAAGTAGGGATGTAATTATGACAACGACGAAAGCTGAGTTTGGCTGTTTATCGACTGCTATCGGCAGTATGCCGCATGCAGATCCTGTGGCTGCCTGCGCACTGGTGCGCAAACATCTGCAGCTTCCTCATTGGCCGCAGCTCCCCAAGCGGTCACTTCTCGAAAATATGTATGTACAGTACAGCGAAGGTTTTCCTGGAGCGACCGTTAACGGGGACAAGATATCGGTATCCAGAGAAGCTCACTTCGATGAGCAGTTGGAGAAGCTTTATTACGCTGATGCCGAAGACAAATTCAACGATTATGCTACCGGTACGGACTATGCAGCCGGTTTGCATACGTTCGTTTCTTCGTCTTCAGGACAGGCGTCGCTGGTCAAAGGACAGATAACCGGGCCTATCAGTCAGGGATTGTGTGCACTGGATGAGAGCGGGCGCGGCATCCTCTACGATGATATGCTTGCCGAAACGCTGGCGAAGTTTCTTAGATTGAAAGCGATGTGGCAGGAACGCTATCTCAGAACAATTTCAGCGAACACGGTCATATTCTTTGACGAACCGTATCTTACTTCATTGGGGTCGGCGTTCGTAGCCATTCCCAATGAACAGGTGACAAGCCTTCTGGAAACCGTTTTCAGCGGCATTGAAGGTTTTAAAGGGGTTCACTGCTGTGGCAGCACGGATTGGTCTCTGCTTCTGGCGAGCTCTGCGGACGTGATAAGTTTCGACGCTTACAATTATGCCGACTCGCTGAGCACATATGTGTCGGAAGTGATAGCATATTTGAAGAGAGGGAGCGCTATCGCCTGGGGAATCGTGCCGAACGACGAGGAGACTTTGGCGAAAGAATCGGTGGCAAGCCTTGCTGACAGGCTGGGTGAGGCAATGGCTCCATTCACAAAGGATACTATCTCTTATAAACAGCTTATCGCTCAGAGTTTGATCACACCTTCCTGCGGGTTGCCCTCGCTATCATTTGAGGCTGCCGAGCTGGCGCTGTCGCTCACCGCAGATTTGGCTGCCAGGCTGAGGTCAAAGTACGTTTCTTAAATGCGTTTGGGTGGTTATTTGTCAAGTCTCTTGTATTTGAAATGAGGCGGCGATTAAGAGATAATATGAGACAATATCAAATCGATTAAATTATTATTGGTGGTAGAACATGAACAAACGAAAACGTGTAGCGTGGAATAAACATCGCAAGCATATTAAAAAGCTCGAAGAAAGAAGGAAAGCTATAGTTTTAACGATGGGGCAGACGGCTACTTCGGGTAGAAAGAGAGAGGAACCGGTTGAACCAGAGATCAAAAAACGGATAGCCAGGAAGGTCAAAGAGCAGCCCGAAAAGGAAGCCGTTGCTACAAAGCAAGTTCTTAAAAAGGCTAAACCGAAAGTTGCAAAAGCTGCTGATGCTGACGTAAAGAAGCCGGTACGCAAGAAGAAATCTGAAACAGGAGCTGCATAATATGTCTTTTCCCCGTTTCGGTTGTTCTTAATGGCCGAGTTGAGTAACCGATGAAAATAGTACTTCAGCCAGTCGGAGACGCAGGACGGGATACAATAAACGAATTACAGAGACGATTGGCGAAGGCTTTTGTCTGTCCCATGGAATTGGTTGCACCTGTTATTGAGATAGAGAAGGCATTTGACGAATCCCGAAATCAGTATAAGGCTTCGGTTCTGCTCGCAATGCTTGCTGCCAAAGGAAATACGTCGGAGCGTAAGGTGTTGGGTGTAGCCGATATCGACCTGTACGATGATGGATTGCAGTATGTGTTTGGTGAAGCGGAGGAGTCATGCGGGGTAGCTCTCATTTCACTTATCCGTCTACGTCAGGAATTTTATGCTCTCCCTTCCGATGAAGCATTGTTTCTTGATCGGGCGACGAAAGAATCCATTCATGAATTAGGACATACTTTCGGTTTGCGTCACTGCTCCGACTCAACGTGCGTCATGTATTTTTCACAGTGTCTGGCGGATACCGACTGGAAGCACGCTGAGTTTTGCAGCCAATGCCGCCCTAAATTGATTCTATAAATTGTGCAGGTAGAAGATTGGATCATGACTGAAGACGCACTGAGATCACCACAGGTTCTTGTGGATGCACTGAGAGACGTTAATGCCTTCCCTGAAAAAACGGAGAATGTGGAGTTCGTGCAAACACAGATGTCGTTTGTGTTTCTCACCGATGCTTTTGCCTACAAGATAAAAAAGCCGGTCAACCTCGGCTATCTCGACTATACAACCCTTGATAAACGTCTGCATTTCTGTAATAAAGAGCTGGAATTGAATCGACGTCTTGCTTTTGGTGTCTACCTTGCTGTGCTGCCGGTCGTCAGATGCGGAACGCGTATCGCTATCGGCGGAGAAGGCGAGGTCATAGAGTATGCGGTGAAAATGAAGCGGCTGCCTTTGGAACAACTGTTGGATCATCTGCTGCTGACGGGAGAAGTAACGGAAACAATGGTGGTGCAGATCGCGGAGAAGGTCGCGGCATTTCACAAAAGCGCCGCCTCCGGTGCGGAGATTGGAAAATTCGGCGAATTGAACGCGATACGACATAACACCGATGAAAATTTCGATCAGACGGCAAAATATATCGGTGCCAGCATTACGGATAAGCAATATAAACGTATTCGGGCGTTTACCGATGGATTTATGCAGAAAAACGAATCCCTGTTTACTGCCCGTGTGTCGCAGGGCAGGATAAAAGACTGTCACGGGGATCTCCATGCTGCTCATATTTGTTTTTTTGAAGGCATCACCATTTTCGATTGCATAGAGTTCTCCGATCGCTTCAGATATTGTGATGTTGCTTCCGAAGTGACGTTTCTGGCAATGGATATCGATCGTTACGGCAGGGCTGATCTTTCACGTGCCTTTATCGATGCCTACGTGCAGCAGAGCGGCGATACGGATATATACAGGCTACTCAATTTTTACAAGTGTTATCGCGCCTACGTTCGCGGCAAGGTGGAGAGCTTTAAACTTGATGACCCGTATATAGCCGATAAAAATGTTCCATTGTCCGCAGCGCGGACATATTTCAGTCTGGCTGAACGCTACGCCAGGGAGAAACCCGTCGTATTGCTCCTCGCGGGACTTACCGGCACCGGAAAAACGACCGTGGCGGAGGCGCTTGCGCGCAGAGCGGGATTCGTCGTTATCTCTTCGGATGTTGTTAGGAAGAATCTGGCGCATGTGCCGCTTACCGAGCACCATTATGCGGATTTTAAAAGCGATATTTATACAGGAGACTTCACCAGGAGAACCTATGACGAGATGTTTGTACGCGCGCGTCATGCGCTGGCGCGCGGGCAATGGGTGATCCTTGATGCATCATTTAAGGACAGGCAGGACAGGATCACCGCCAAGGTTCTCGCCGGCGAAGCCGCTGCCGACCTTTTTATTGCCGAGTGCGTGCTCGATGAACATGAGGTTAAAAAACGCCTGGAACAGCGCCTGCGCGATGGTTCGGTATCGGACGGGCGATGGGAAATCTACAAGGCACAGAAGGGTGAATTCGAGGCGATAACGGAGATTTCTCCGGAAGAACATATCGTGGTTGACACTTCCGGTTATATTGATGATACTATTAACAGGATTTTAGAGAAGGTGGCGTGATAGCAATGATGAAATACGATGTGAAAGACATGGCGCTGGCAGCGAAAGGGAAGCTGCGCATCGAATGGGCCGGACGCGAAATGCCGGTTCTCAAATTGATACAGGAACGGTTCTCAAAGGAAAAACCGTTGAAAAATGTCAGAATTGCAGCCTGCCTTCACGTGACAACAGAGACTGGCAATCTGGCATTGACGTTGCAATCGGGAGGGGCCGATCTGGTGGTCTGCGCTTCCAATCCGTTAAGCACCCAGGATGATGCAGCCGCCGCGCTCGTGGAATTCGGCATACCGGTCTTTGCCATCAAGGGAGAGGATAATAAAACGTATTATGATCATATTATTGCCTCACTCGAACACAAGCCGAATCTTACCGTCGATGACGGTGCGGATCTGGTCAGCACCATTCACCAGCAGAAGACGGGACTGATTCAGGATATCATCGGCGGCACCGAGGAGACGACAACCGGCGTCATCCGCCTGCGAAATATGGCAAAAAGCGGGAACCTGAAATATCCCATTATTGCGGTAAACGATGCAAAGACGAAACATTTCTTCGATAACAGGTACGGAACCGGGCAGAGCACGCTCGACGGCATAATACGGGCAACCAATGTTCTGTTTGCCGGCAAAACCGTCGTCGTTTGCGGCTACGGCTGGTGCGGTCGTGGTGTGGCGAACCGGGCGCAGGGGCTGGGTGCAAAAATTATTGTTACCGAAGTTGCGCCGATCTCGGCGCTGGAGGCTGCCATGGACGGCTATCAGGTGATGCCGTTTCATGAGGCTGCCAAGATCGGTGATATCTATATTACCGTGACCGGTAACGAGCACGTCATCGATAGCGATGACTTCGAAGTGATGAAAGACGGTGCGATACTGTCGAACAGCGGGCATTTCAATGTGGAAATTAATATCCCGGCGCTGGAAAAGATGGCGAAATCGAAACGGGAGGTTCGCCCCTTTGTCGATGAGTATACGATGCCCGACGGACGCAGGCTCTTCCTGCTTGGCGAGGGGCGTCTGATCAACCTGGCAGCAGCCGAGGGGCATCCCGCCAGCGTCATGGATATGAGTTTTGCCAATCAGGCTTTATGCCTGGAGCACCTGGTGAAGAACAAGGGCTCCATTAAACCGGATATTTTCCCGGTTCCTCAGTCTATTGACGATGAGGTCGGCATGTTGAAGCTGAAGGCTATGAATATCTCGATCGATGTTCTCACAGAGGCGCAAAAGAAATACCTTGCAAGCTGGGAATCCGGCACGTAATCAACTTGAAGGAGAATTAACGATGTCAATGAGTTTCCTCAACGATGCTTCCTATTTATTTACCTCGGAATCGGTGACCGAAGGGCATCCCGATAAGATGTGCGATCAAATATCCGATGCCGTTCTCGATGCAATACTGGAAAACGATAAATATGCTCACGTTGCCTGTGAAACTGCGGTGACACTCGGCCTTGTGGTCGTCCTTGGAGAGATTACAACGCAGAGCTATGTCGAAATTCCCGATGTGGTGCGCGATGTCGTGCGCCGTATCGGCTATACCAATCCCGACTATGGATTCGATTATCGCAGTTGCGGCATCATGGTATCGATCAAGCAGCAATCGACGGATATTAATGCCGGCGTTACCCGTGCGCTGGAGACACGCGGCACCAATGGTAAAGATGACCTCGATAAAACCGGCGCCGGAGACCAGGGCATGATGTTCGGTCTCGCCTGTAACGAGACTCCGGAGCTTATGCCTCTGCCCATTGCGCTGGCTCACAAATTGGCACAGCGGTTGGCTCAGACCAGAAAGGAAAAAACAATCCCTTACCTGCGTCCCGATGGGAAATCGCAGGTGACAGTTGAATATGACCATGGCGTTCCGAAGAGAGTGGAGGCTGTCGTTATCGGCGCTCACCACGATCCCGATGTCGATAACGAGACGATTCATCGCGATATCATAGAGAAAGTCGTAAAGGCGATCATTCCGGCAAAGCTGCTCGATAGCAAAACCAAATACTACGTAAATAGTGCTGGCCGGTTTGAGATCGGCGGCCCTGTTTCCGATACCGGGTTCACCGGACGCAAAATACTCGTGGACACCTATGGCGGAGCGGGCAGGCACGGCGGCGGAGCTTTTTCAGGCAAGGATCCGACGAAAGTCGACCGTTCCGCAAGCTATATGGCCAGATATGTGGCCAAAAATGTCGTTGCCGCAGGACTGACGGATCGCTGCGAATTGCAAATTTCCTACTCGATCGGCGTCGCTCATCCTCTGTCGCTCTCTGTGGAGACGTTCGGTACCGGAAAGATTTCGGATGATCTCATACTCAAACTGATCAAGAAGCATTTCGATTTGCGCCCGGAGGCGATCATACGCCACTTTGATTTGAGGCGTCCCATCTACCTGCCGCTCGCTGCTTACGGCCATTTTGGCAGAACCGACATTGAGGTTCCCTGGGAGAAAACGGATAAAGCTGCTGCACTGCGGAAAGAAGCCGGCTTAAAGTAGGCGGCCGGCATTATAGAACCGGCGGCAACAATAAAGAAGGAGAAGTGACATGATAACATTCGGAACTGATGGCTGGCGTGCCGTTATTGCCGAAGATTTTACTTTTGACAATGTGCGTGCCTGTGCGCAGGGGGTGGTCGAATATCTGAGAGAAGTACAGCAAACAAGAAAACCTGTCGTCATCGGCTATGATACCCGTTTTGCCTCCGAGGATTTTGCCGCGGCAACCGCGGAGGTTATCGCTGCTAACGGAATCAAGGTTTACCTTTCATCGAACGCTGTGCCTACGCCGGTGCTCAGCTATGCGATCGTTGCCTACAAGGCTGCCGGAGGGGTGGTCATCACCGCCAGCCACAATCCGGGACGATGGAACGGTTTCAAATATAAGGACTCCTCAGGCGCCAGTGCGCCCGGGGATATAGTGGAGAAAATCCAGCATCACGCCAACCATGCGCTCTCCGCTAGCACCATAAAACGCATTGATATTGAAACGGGCAAAAAAGATGGGCTCATCGAATTTTTCGATCCGTTCCCGGCCTACCGCGATCATATCGCTGGTCTGATCGATTACAAAGCCCTGAGTCGGTGTAAGCTGAATGTGGTCCATGATGCCATGTTCGGAGCGGGCATCGGCTATTTTCGGGAGCTATTTCAGGGCGGAAAAATCGACCTTGTCGAGCTTCATGGCGAGCGCAACCCGGCGTTTCCCGGATTGCAGCCGGAGCCGATCGCCAAAAATCTGCAGGAGCTATCTACGCTGGTAAAGAAATCGAAGGCTGATGTCGGCATCGCCAATGACGGCGATTCGGACAGGATCGGCATCGTCGATGAGAACGGTGTATTTCTTAACCCCCATCAGGTTTTCGCCTTGCTGTCGCTCTACCTGCTCGACGTGCGCAAGGAGCGCGGCCCTATTGTGAAAAGCCTCTGCTCCACCACCATGATTTACCGGCTGGGCAAGCTTTACGATGTGCCTGTTTATGAAACGAAAGTGGGTTTCAAATATGTTGCCCCGGTTATGGTGGACAAGGATGCCATGATTGGCGGTGAGGAGAGCGGTGGATATGGATTCAAAGGCAATGTACCTGAGCGTGACGGTATTCTGGCCGGCCTCTTTTTCCTCGATCTTATGGTGAAAACCGGCAAAACGCCGTCTCAACTGGTGGCCTATCTGTTCAGCAAGGTGGGCGAGCATTACTATGATCGCATCGACCATCATCTCAGCGGGAATGAGGGCAAGACATTACTGGGCAGGCTGGGGCCGGTTGACGTGCTTGCGGGGATGAAAGTGAAAAAACTTGATACCCAGGATGGTTTCCGCTACATGCTCGAAGATGATTCCTGGCTGCTGCTGCGGTTTTCTGGGACGGAACCCCTTGTCCGTATCTATGCGGAAAGCGACAGCATGCAGAAAGTTAACGATCTGCTATCCGCCGGGCGAAAGCTGATTGGAGTTTAATTTTAAAAAACTTTCATTTTAGTACTTGTTTCCTATTGACACGAGTGTACAAATACGATATCATCGTAAATTAAAAAGGGAGGTTGATCTTAAATGCAAGCTTACTGTATGAAATGCCGAGCCAAGAAAGAGATGAAGAATCCCAAAGCAATCAAAATGAAGAACGGAAAACCGGCGACCCAGGGCGTTTGTCCGACCTGCGGCACCAAGATGTTCAGAATCGGCAAGAGCTAGGATTCTCGAATACCAGGGGTCTTCTGAAAAGGTCGGGCAACGGCGCTTAAGCGGTGTGGCTCGGCCTTTTTCTTTATCCGCATGTATTTTGCTAATAGATATGTATGCTCTCAGAAAAATTTAATCAATTACCACAACATGTAGCCATTATCATGGATGGCAATGGACGTTGGGCACAGGAACATAACCTTCCGAGAAGCGAAGGGCATAAACAGGGTGCGTATAATGCCCGTTCCGTCATCGAAAACATAAGGCGCTATGGCATTCCCTATTTAACACTGTTCGTTTTTTCAACCGAGAACTGGGGTCGTCCATCGGGTGAAGTGGACGGGCTGATGAAGTTGTTCATTGCAAATTTGGATGCCGGACTTGCTGTCGCCCGTGAACAGAATATCAGGGTACGTCATCTGGGGACGATCGAAGGAATTCCCAGGATTATTCAGGATAAGATACGAGAAGTAATCGAACTTACGGCAAACAATTCTGCGATGATACTGAATTTGGCATTCAATTACGGTGGTCGCGATGAGATAGTCAGGGCGGTACGGAGAATTATTGACAGCGGAATACCCTCAAAAAAGGTAGATGAGAATACAGTTGCCCGCTATTTATTTACTGCTGATATACCTGATCCCGATTTGATTATCCGCACCGGCGGCGAAATGAGGTTGAGTAATTTTTTGCTGTGGCAAGCTGCGTATGCAGAAATCTACAGCACGCTTGTTTTATGGCCGGATTTTAAGGAACAAGAGATTGAGGCTGCATTAATTAACTACAACCAAAGGCAGCGACGTTTTGGGAAATTGGCAGGGTGTTAGTATTATATTCATAGGCTGGCCTTACTTCAGGGCAGTTGACAATGATTCTGTTCCGTTTTATCCTATTCAATCGTTTGAGATCGATAGTTGTGTTGATAATAACAAGCGGCCTATAGGTTGCCTGAGTAGAGATGAGTATGACAGATCGATTATACACTCAAAATTTTCAGGAAGCTCTGAAACAATTATCTTCAGAAGAGCTGGATGAATTATGTTCGGAGATTAGAGAAGTTCTCGTAAAAACGGTAACGGAAACCGGAGGGCATCTTGCATCCAATCTGGGTGTCGTTGAGTTTACTGTCGCTCTGCATCGTGTTTTTAACAGCCCCGTTGATAAGATAATCTGGGATGCCGGTCATCAAAGCTATGTACATAAATTGCTGACGGGCAGGCAGGGGCGTTTCTCTTCTCTCAGACAGTATAAGGGGATATCTGGCTTCCCTGATCCTGCGGAGAGCGAACATGACGCGTTTGCCGCCGGACACGCCAGCACGTCAATCTCTGCAGCACTCGGTATGGCTATCGCTCGCGATCTTGCCGGAGAGAAGCATAACGTGATCGCCGTCATCGGTGATGGTTCGCTGACGGGAGGCATGGCATTTGAAGCACTCAATCATGCCGGTCATATCGGCACCCGTCTTATTGTAATGCTTATCGATAATGGCATGTCTATTTCGCCGACTGTAGGAGCATTATCAAGGGCACTGAGTAGCATTCGACTTGATAACAGGGTTAAGGAAGCCAAAAAGGCATCGATAAAATTTCTGTCCGCATCAAACTGGGGAAAGAAACTCGAATCATTAATCAATCGCCTTACCCGTGGAGCAAAAGCGGTTGCTATGCCGACGTTCCTCTGGGAAGAGCTTGGATTTATGTATATGGGGCCTTTTGATGGGCATTCCATCGCGGATCTTACGGCAGCGTTCGAACAGGCGAAGCATTATACGGACGGGCCTGTTTTCCTCCATATCGTAACGACGAAGGGCAAGGGTTTCTCTGCTGCCGAACAGTCTCCCCAGCTTTATCATAGCGTATCGCCTAAACGGACAAAACAATCCGATATTACGCCGAAGATTCCAACCTACAGCGAGACGTTTTCAGATACCATGCTTACGATTACACGGAATGATCCAAAAGTTGTGGTTATTACCGCTGCCATGTCTGAAGGGAATTGTCTGCAAGATGTAGCCAAAGAGTTCCCTGAAAGATTTTTTGATGTCGGTATTTGTGAGGAACATGCCGTCACTCTGGCTGCTGGCCTTGCAATACGGGGATTCAAGCCTGTTGTTGCTATCTACTCCACGTTTTTACAGCGTGCCTTCGATCAAATATTGCATGATGTCTGTTTGCAGGATTTATCGGTAGTCTTTGCTCTCGACCGCGGTGGTATTGTCGGTGATGACGGCAAAACTCATCAGGGGATATTTGACCTTTCCTATTTGTCATTCATGCCCAATATGATTGTAGCTGCCCCCAAGGACGAAAACGAATTGCAGCACATGCTATTTACCGGAGTACAAAACGCTCATCCTATGGCTATCCGGTATCCTAGAAGTCCCGGGCTGGGTGTTTCTCTTGATGCTGACTTGCATCAGTTACCGGCAGGAAAAGGTGAGCTGCTTGTATCAGGCAAGGATATTGCTATTATTGCCATAGGAGCAATGGTTCAGCCTGCGTTGGCTGCATCACAGCAGTTACAGAAGCTGGGAATAGACGCTGCCGTATTTAATGCACGATTCGCAAGGCCACTCGATTCATCGTCGATACTTGATCTGGCAGCAAATACCCGAAAAGTATTGACTGTTGAGGAGAACGTTTTAAGCAGCGGTTTCGGTGCTGCTGTGCTTGAACTTTTGTCTTCCTCGGGTATAAGCAATATCCAGGTGAAACGTCTGGGCATACCTGATGAATTTGTCGAACACGGCCCTCAGCATGTTCTTCGTGCCAAATATGGACTAAATGCAGAAGGGATTGTTAATGAGGTGGCGTCCTTGCTGCATGCACAGCGTAAACAGAGTGTGCGGACAATTTAATGGAGGATTGACGATGTAACGTTCTGTGAAGCCCCGATACATTTGTTTTTATGTAAGCGGTGTGTTACAATATTTCAAAACCTATTCTTGACTTAAAAGTGGGGCCTGAGTCCCACTTTTTTATTGGAGTAATATGCGGGAACGCATTATGGGGGTTGATAGTCGATGAAAACCGAATTCATGGTTGCTATAACTCAACTGGCGGCAGAGAAAAATCTGTCCAAAGAGGTAGTATTAGCTGCTGTTGAATCAGCTCTCGTATCAGCTTATAAGAAGAATATCTTTTCTCCTACTCAGGACATCGTAGTGAAAATCAGTTCGAGCACCGGAGATGTGAAAGTATATGTCAGGAAGAAAGTAGTCGAGGAGGTTACTGATCAGCTCCTCGAAATAACGCTCAAGGATGCCCGTAAAATCGATAAGAATGCCCGTATCGATGATGTCATCAGCATCGAAGATACGCCTCCGAATTCGGGACGTATTGCTGCACAGACGGCGCGTCAGGTGATCCTGCAGCGGTTACATGAAGCGGAACACGATACTATTTTTAAAGAGTTCACCTTCAGGGTGACTGATATTATTACGGGTTCAATACAGCGGCTTACTCCTGATGCAATTTATGTTGATGTCGGCAAGGCAGAAGCGATTTTGCCGCTTAAAGAGCAGGTGCATAACGAGCGCTATCGCATCGGACGCCGGCTGAAATTCTATCTTCTCGACGTTCAGAAGAAGCCGAGAGGTTCTGAGATTATTTTATCCCGCGCCCACCGTGATCTGTTGCGGCGTTTATTTGAGCTGGAGATACCTGAAATAGCGAGTGGGGCAGTAGAGTTAAAGGCAGTTGCACGTGAGCCGGGATACAGGAGTAAAGTTGCAGTCGTTGCCCGTCAGGAAGGGATCGATCCCATAGGCTGTTGCGTCGGTCTGCGGGGCATTAGAATTCAGAACATCATTAATGAATTCAACGGCGAGAAAATCGATGTGATCCAGTGGTCCGATGACCAAAAGGTTTTCATTGCGAATGCGCTGAGCCCTGCCCAGGTGTCGCATGTTGAGTTGAATGCAGAAGAAGGCGTTGCCACGGTTGTCGTACCGGACAAGCAGTTATCGCTTGCTATCGGCAAAGAAGGACAGAACGCCCGTCTGGCGGCAAAACTTACCGGCTGGAGAATTGATATAAAGAGTCTCTCTGCAGTCGAGGCTGAAAAGGCGCTATTGCCGGCGGAAGAAGAACCTGCTGTTGAAGTTGAAGAACCTGAAGAAATCGAAGAAGCTGTTATTGCTGCTCCGGTTGCAGAATCAGATACTATCATTGAAGCTGCGCCTGGGGAACAAGAAGAAATTCAGGAGCAGGAGCAAGAAGAACCAGTGGAAGAGGAACCGGCTGATTATGAGCTTGTATTCACGACAGGATTTCCTGCTCCGCCTATTTCACCAACAGGTCCGCAGATACGGTTTGCTGAAGATATACTACCTTCAAGAGCGAGGAAACAGAAGGGCGGCAAAAGGGATATTGATGCTCGCGGAGGCAAAGGGAAAAAGGTAAAATCCAAGCATACGTATGTTGAGGAGGAAGATGCCTCTTAGTGAGTCTGGCAATAGATTGATGAGACAACTGCGCGTACCCCAGCGGAGTTGTGTTATATGCAGGCAGGTAAAAAATAAGAGGGATCTGATACGTCTTGTGAGGAATGGTGATGAGATATCGATTGATACCAAAGGCAAAATGCCAGGAAGGGGTGCCTATCTCTGTAACTCGGTTGTATGCTGGAAAGCTGCTCTTACAAAAAATAGACTTGATCAGGTGTTGCGTACCAAGCTGAGTGACGAATCCAGAGAACGGCTGGTTGAATATAGTAAAAACATGTCGAAGCAAGGAAGCATAGAATAATGACCGAAGAGAAAAAGAAGATTGCAGCGCGACATGAAGGGCAGGAATCCAAGACCGGGGTACGAATGCTGCCCCAAGTCAGTTTACCTCCTGTCGTCAGCGTCAAATATCTGGCTGATGCTATGGGGATATCCCCAATAGATGCTATCAAACAGCTCATGCGAATGGGTATCATGGCAAATATCAACCAGACGGTGGATTTTGTCATCGCAGAAAGTATTGCGAGAGAATTCGGTTTCCGTGCAAAACGCCTCCCTGCAACGCAGCAGATGATAAAAGCGAAAATATCCGAAGGCGGTAAGCTTGTACCCCGGCCTCCGGTTATTACAATCATGGGCCATGTTGATCACGGGAAAACCAGTTTACTGGATGCGATCCGTAAAAGTAACGTCGTTGCAACCGAGGCGGGTGCCATCACACAGCATATAGGTGCCTATCAGGTAGAGATGGAAGGACGAAAAATTACTATTCTTGATACGCCGGGGCATGAAGCATTTACCGCAATGAGAGCGAGAGGTGCGCGGGCAACGGATATTGCTGTTCTCGTTGTAGCTGCCGATGACGGCGTGCAGCCGCAAACTGTTGAAGCCATTAACCATGCCAAAGCGGCCGGAGTGCCTATTGTTGTAGCCCTGAACAAGATTGATAAAGCAAATGCGAATCCCGACAGGGTGAAACAGCAATTATCCGATCAAGGGCTGGTCATAGAGGAATGGGGTGGTGATGTTATCTGTGTAGCGGTGTCTGCAAAGAAACGTGAAGGCATCGGAGAATTGCTGGAGAATCTACTGCTCCTTGCCGATATTTTGGAACTGAAGGCTGAAGTCGATTGTCTGGCGGAAGGTATTGTTGTTGAATCCAAGATGGATAAAAATAAAGGCCCTCTGGCAACGCTGCTGGTGCAGAAAGGCACATTGAAGGTGGGTGATTTCGTTGTTATCAGCACAATGATGGGCAAAGTGAAAGCGATGTTCAATGATTTGGGGAAGCAATTGAAAAAAGCGGAGCCGGCAACTCCTGCCGTGGTTCTCGGTATTAACGGCGTTGTCCAGGCGGGTGATCTGTTTATCGATGTCAATGATGAAAAAGGAGCTAAAGCGCTTGTGGAAAAGAGAAAAGCAAGACAACA
>DNCV01000003.1 GCA_003484395.1 Dehalococcoidia bacterium | reverse complement strand
CTCAGCCTTGGTCAATAACGCTTTGATGATATTAGTGGATACTTCCACTTCTCCACTGCTGGCGGTGACAGGTTTTCCGTTTGGCTCCTCACCGGTTACTGTCGCTATATTCCTGATAGAACCGGCCAGTAAATCGCTGAATATCACTTTGTAGGTGACAACTGCACTTGCACTTTCTCCGGGAGCCAGTTTTGTAATGGTTACATTGTCGCTTGTTAACGGAATATTCCCGAGTTTATTATCATTTAATATAATATTCTTGATCTCCACTACACCCTTATTGACTATGTTGTAAGTATAGGTAATTGTTTCTCCCAAAGTGGCATTATCAGAGTTGGCAGTCTTGGTAAGGAGAACTCCGGATTCAGCGGAAACCTGGCTCATGGGGAAAATGAATGCCAGACTGAGAACTCCTGCCAATAAAATTGAACGTATAAACTTGTGCATGTAGTATATCCCTCACTTTTTACGTTGATATACATAGAACGAATCCTGAAAACGAAAGGTTTAGATGAGACTGATGTGCTAATTTAGACATCATGGTCCGATCTGAAACAGATGATGCTGGAATTACGGTTGGCGAATACTAAGATAGCTATTTAACGGTAACGGACTTGGCCAGATTTCGCGGCATGTCAGGGTCAAGGCCGAGGCTGACTGCAATATGATATGCTAATAATTGTAACGGAATTATGGTGACGAGCGGATAGAGCAGTTCATCCACTGCCGGAATTTTGATCCAGTAATCGTAGATTTCATTCTCAATATCGGAGACTGCAATGATGTAGGCACCGCGCGCTTTTGCCTCTATGGCGTTGCTTAATGTTTCTTTATACGTATAATCATTCGGGCAAATGACAATAACCGGAGTCCCCGGCTCAATGAGCGCCAGTGTGCCATGTTTTAACTCGCCGGCGGGCATACCCTCTGCATGAATATAGGATATCTCTTTCAGTTTGAGCGCACCTTCCGACGCAATGGCAAAGTTGATGCCTCTGGCTATATAGTAGAAGTCTTTTCTTCTACAGAGATTTTCGCTCAAAACACGCAGTTTTTCATTGTTCCAGTAAATTGTATTGAACACATCGTTCCGCAACCCTTTGATAGTTTCAACTGCTTTATCAAAAGAATTGATCATTGAGAAGGCAAGCAGATAGAACACGATGAGCTGGCCGAGGAAAGTTTTGGTAGCGGCTACCCCTACTTCCGGGCCGCAGTTAAGCAGTATGACTCGTTGGCTCATATCCGCAAGCAGCGAGAGTGGCCTATTCACTACTGAGACAATTCGGGCGCCGACGGCACGCGCGCGTTTCACTCCTTCGATAACGTCTGCGGTTTCTCCGCTTTGCGATACTGCGATGACAACGGTGTTTTTATCGACGGAATCGACGAAATAGTGAAATTCCGATCCCATCATTATCTCGCACAGCTTCTTGCCAACCTTTGAGATCATATATCGACCAACGAGCGAAGCATATCGAGATGTGCCGCTGGCGGTAAATACCACCTGTTCGGCTCTCAGGACGTCCATTGCTATGCTGGTGAACAGCTCTTTGTTCTGCTGTGCGGCGCTTTCGAGTATCTCAGGCTGCTCGAGAATCTCCTTGAGCATGTAATATTTATATCCCTGTTTTTCCGTGCCTGACCAGGCAGTATCAAGTTTTTGTCTTTCTTTATGTATCTTCTTTCCCGAAGCGTTGTAGAACTCGACATTGCCGGATTGTAGAACAGCGATTTCCCCGTCGTCGAGTCGCACCTGTTGTTTTACATAATTTGGAAAGGATAATCCGTCGCTTCCTGCGAAGACTTCTGAGTCGCTGATCCCTATAATCAGCGGGGTGTCTTTACGTGCGGCAATGATTTTATCCGGCTCTTTAGCGCAGATGGTCAGTATGGCAAACGACCCTTCTATTTTTGAGATGGCGTTAGCGGTGGCTTCTCTCAGGGACAGATCTTTTGCCATTTCTCCTTCAATGAGATGAGGAATGACCTCAGTATCCGTTTCCGAACTGAAAATGTGGCCTCGTTCCGAAAGCTCCTTGCGCAATTCCTGGAAGTTATCGATTGTTCCGTTGTGCACGACTGCAATCGTCTTATTGCAGTCCGTATGGGGGTGAGCATTCTCCTTTGTGACGCCTCCATGTGTAGCCCATCGTGTATGTCCGATGCCGATCGTTCCGATCATGGATCTCAACTGGCATTTGCGTTCGATGTCATTGAGTTTTCCGATGTCTTTATTGACGTGCAATTGTCCATCGTTGATCATGGCAATGCCTGCGGAATCGTACCCCCGGTACTCCACGTGTTTCAGCCCCTCAAAAATGATGGGGGCTGCCTGTTGTTTGCCTGAGAAGCCAACTATACCGCACATAGCTATTTACCCAATTTATCAAGAAGTTTACTTCTTTTGTTTTGATCCAGAGCCAGGTTTTTATTCGGCAGAACCTTGTAGCTCGATGATGATAACGCCATTTTACCGGCATCAAGATCATGGGTCAGGCATACATGGGGTCCGACAAAAGCATTCGATCCTATACGTATGCCAGGCATCAAGCTTGCATTTATCCCGATACGGGCTCCGCTGCCGATCATCGCCCCGAGTTTATCCGTTCCAGTATCGATTTTGTCATCGTTTATCGTGGTGCCTATGTTCGTCTCATCCAGTCGAAAATTGGCTGTCACCGCACCGGCGCCAAACGAGCAGTTGTCTTCTATGATCGAATCGCCGATGTAATTGGAGTGAAACCAGCACGTATCTCCTATGTACGAGTGTTTGATCTCGGCGCTGAAACCAATTACCGAGCTTTCACCTATATGAGATTCCCGTATTAATGCATTGTTTCCGATAATCGTATTCCTTCCAATAAAGCTGGGTCCTCTGATCACTGCTCCCTCAAATACTTTGGCATTATCTTCGATTATAACCTGTCCGTCAATGACGGCTTTATCGGAGATGCGTGCCGTGGAGGCTATTCTGGGCGTCAGTCTCTGCAAAAAATGGTCCATGGCATAGAGGATGTGCCAGGGATATTTTATAGCGTGCCAGGAAGAATCATAGATAACGGCTTTGATTTTCTGTCCATCGTGAATCATGGTATCGATGGATTTTTCATAGATATCGTCTGTCTTGGATGTAGTCTTCTTCAGGTAATTCACCAGGGTCTGAGGATTTGAGTAGAGGTGAATGACGATATTAACAAGATTGGAAGGTTCGCTTCCCTTTGCTGGTTTCTCAATGATAGTGCGTATCTCATTTTGTTCGTCTATCGCTAAATACCCGCCGGGGAAATATGTATCGACCTTGTGCGCCGTAATATACGCTGAATAGCTGGTATCCGCAGTGAATGCATTCAGCAAATTTGTATAAGCCGAACTCTCAAAAATATCGTTCGGATTAACGATAATTATCGGCTCCTTGCCGAGCAGCGATGCTGCGGAGAGCAGGGCTCCTGCCATACCTGACGGTTTTTCCTGAACGGCGAAATCTATATTGGTTTTGGGAATCGTACCGGCAACAGCTTTGATGTCATCGATATTATCGGGGTTACCGATGATGAGAAATTTCTCGATGCCTGCTGATAGTGCAGTTTCAAGATGATGTCTGATAAGGGATTTTCCACAAAAATTCAGCAGCGTTTTATCTTTTGTGATTGGCCGCATCCGTTTGCCGATGCCGCCGCATATAAACACAGCTTTCATATGATTAATAGTTTAATTGAAAAATTCTGATAATAAAATATACGTTTGTAGCTTGAGTCATTATAACGTGTTTTGTGGCTTCTGCAAAGAAAAAGCTATCTGCTGAACCTAAGGAGCTAATATTTCAAAAAATTTAACGTATTATGTCAATAACCTATGTTAGGAAAAGTTGAAAAGTGGACTGCTGTAAAATTCAAAACTGGACACTTGGGAACTGCTTTAACGGGTAGGTAACCGAGTTGACCATTCGGTTTTCCC
>DNCV01000057.1 GCA_003484395.1 Dehalococcoidia bacterium | reverse complement strand
CACCTCGATATATTCATTTTTCTCTGCAATGATATACAAGTATTGGGCAAGCATATCCAAATCGTCGTTATTACACGCTATCCCGCTTTATGCGTTTCTTGCCGCGCGAAACGGATAACTTCAGCGAAACTGTTAATTTTTGAGAGGTTGTTTGTTTCAAGAAAACCGTCGTACGTAAGGCTGATCCACGGTTTTTCGTAGCGATCACCGAATTTCTCCGCCATAGCAGCGACGATGCCGCCGGGCATGCAACCATGAGGCATAACCGAGATAACACCGGCAAAATGGGGTTTCTCCATCCAATCGATTCCACTGCCGATGCTCAATACCGCCTCACTGCCGCATCGCGAGGAGAGATATCTGCCGGATTTTGTCAGTAAAACAGAGGTCGGCGGCTCTGCTTCATCGAGCAAATCGCTGAAAAAGCCCGCTATCTTCCGCTCATCGTGATCCTGAATGAATTTTTTAATGAAGCCAACGATCATTTTCTTCAGATCCCTGTAACGAACGGCGTCCTCGATATTGCGGTAAGAGGCATATTTAATCCATTCCGTCATCGGAGATACAACCACCTCAAGGCCTGCATCCTCACAGGCTTTGCAAAGGTTGCTGTTGCTGAACTGATTGGAACGCAGATAGATTTCTCCGTTGATGCCGACAACGGGTTTTCGCTCGATATGCCTGTCCATCACCGATGTAAACGCCTTGACAGCGTCATTGAGAATAGTATCAAGCGATTCGCTTGTACGGATGCAGCCGGCAATCCGTTCGAGATATTCGACGAACAGGGCATCGGCAATGCCTTTTTCTTTCTCGTAAGGGCGCGTGCGCCAGAGAAGCCTTTCCAGATAATCAACCGCCAGCATGCCATGCCATGCCAGCCGTTCAAACCCCGGCCCGAAATCCATATCGCGATAGGCGTTATTGGACACAGTAGTCCGAATGGGCAATTCAAATCCCAGCTCTCTGAGAATTCGTATTTGTTCGATAGAATATTTCCCCAGTCGGCAGGGGCCGTAAGAACCGGCCATGAAACCCTCATACTGTGTAAAATCGACACCATTTTCATGATGGAACCTGATAAAATCCCCGAGGGTAACACGATACGGCAAACATTCCGTTCCGGTAGTTACAGCATTGCTGTACAGCAAATTTCGTTCATCCGGCTCAGGGAGAACGATAACGCGGGCACCGCATGCTTCAATAGCGGCACCGACAGCAACGATATGGTTCGACATCCTGGGCAGAAGGAAGATTTTATCGGAGCTTCCCGTCGAGATGCTGCCGCGATATACATAATCATCGCGTTTTTCCCTCTGCAATGTCGACGATGCAAATCCTTTTATCGTATCGACAAACGCCTCAAGACGGGTAATAATGCCCGCTTCGGCTGCATGTTCATCGATCTCAAGCTGTCCTAAAGGTTTGCCGCCCATAACATCTTCGACAACACGCAAAATAAACGAATTCGGTCCACAACCAAAATTGGTGAGCACCAACCCATAGAGCCGGGGATCGGCAGCAACGAGCGCGGCGCCGGCGATTTGCTTGCTCTCGTAGAGCCAATACGGACGATCTGAATAGTTCTTCGGATCGATTGTGCTCAACGGAAGAAAATCCAGAGGAATGGGGATTACGCCGAGCTGTGCCAGTTTTTCAGCGATACCAAGATTCGCCCCTTCATCCTGAAACATATACGATCGCGCAAACAGAACGACACCGATCTTGTTACTCTCATGAAGCTCTTTCAAAATCCGCTCGCCGGCTACGACCTTTTCAGACTCGAATCGGCGTTGCGCAGCGAGACCACACCGCGCCGCCTGTCCTGCGATTTTTCTACTGTATCCCATCGTCATCGCCGTATCGATCAAAGTATCGATGACTTCGCCATCACCGCGACTGAAGTCTATGAACGGGGACAAAAGCTTGCCGTCGAGATCAAGAACCTCTTTGACGATAAAAGGGGATGCCTGTATCAGCGGACAGGCGTACTTCTGATTCTCATCGCCCTCCTTTTCTCCGAGACGGAGAGCGCAGGGATACAGAATGTAATCAACATCGGAAAGAGCAGCGATATGACCGTGAAGGAGTTTGACAGGGAAACAACTATCGCTATAGCTCAATTCAATAGCCCGCTCCATAATCTCCTTATTTGTTTTGCCGGAAAAATAAATCCTGGCATCAAGGGCGTTGAGAAAGCCGATCAACAGCGGCGCATAATCATAGATCAGAAGCGCACGGGGGATACCCACCCGAGGCCCTGTGCCGGCACCCTCTTTATAATTTCTGAACAGCAGCCGTTCTCTTTCATCAAAATATGTCTCCTGCTTCGCCTGTCCTGAAACACTATCGTATTTATCACACCTGCTCCCGTAAAAAGACGGGGATTCGTTATGTATCTCCATGCGGGTAATGGTGCAGTTGTTGTCGCAACCCTTGCAGATAAACGTGGACAATACACACGGCGTATCAATAACCTCTTGAAATCCTTTAAATCTTGATTGACGGCCGTGCAAATCTTCTTTTGCCAGCAGCGCCGCACCGATGGCGCCGGTAACCTCTTTATGCTCCGGGACCATAAGCGTTTTATCTTTGAGCTGCTTGCTGAATGCAGAAACAACAGCTTGATTGTAAAATACCGCACCTGTGAGAATGATCTTTTTGCCGAGCTTCCTTGCCCCCACTACTTTCGAAAGGTAGTTCTTGGCTATCGAATTTGCCAGGCTGGCCGTGATCACCTGGATCGAAACGCCCTCCT
>DNCV01000020.1 GCA_003484395.1 Dehalococcoidia bacterium | reverse complement strand
TGTGGATTGCGATCCCCAGGGCAGCCTGACAATCAGCTTGGGTAACTCTCAGCCAGATCAACTGCCGGTCACACTATCCTCTGTTCTAGGTAAGACCATGAACGTAACCGCGCTTTCTCCACAGGAAGGCATCCTGCACCATGCTGAAGGTGTGGATCTAATGCCCGCTAACATTGAGCTGTCCGGACTCGAGGTTTCGCTGGTCAATGTCATGAGCCGGGGAAAAATCCTGAAGCAATATCTGGATGGGATCAAATCTGGATATGACTACATCCTCCTTGACTGCATGCCTTCCCTTGGCATCCTGCTGACCATGGTGGATAACCGGACCAATGACGCCAGGGAAATCAGTGCTCTTTTAAGGGAAACCTATGGGAAAAGTATCTTCGCTCACGACCCTAAGGGGAAAGTAGCAGAAACCTACAAGAATCTGACGAAGGAGGTGATGAAGCTTGAAACCCAACGGCAGAAATCTAAATCTGACTTCCTGCGATGAGATCTTTCAGACGGAAGAAACCAGAATCGAATCCTCTCAGGAGAAGGTCATCGATATTCCTTTGACCGAGCTGCACCCTTTCAAGAATCACCCCTTCAAGGTGACAGATGACGAATCGATGCTGGAGACAGCCGAGAGCATCGACGCCATCCGGGAAGCGGTGAGAGAACTGGAACAGGCAGGATACATCATCCGGACCAGGGAGAGAAATGAATTTGGCCACCTCAAGGGGACGGACTACATGATTTTTGAAAAGCCTCACCTGTCGGCAGATTCTTCAGAAATCAAGGAGCCAATGCTGGAGAAACCTGCATTGGGAAAGCCTACGTTGGAAAATTCAATCTTGGATAATCCAGTATTGGAGAAGCCTACGTTGGAAAATCCAACGCAATTAAATACTAAGAAAACAAGTAAAGACCCATTAATGACTATGGGATTAAGTAAACATCCATCAATTCCTGATCCATCAAGAGAAGACAAGGTAGAGAAGGATGAGATGAGATTGGATGCTCATTCCATCAAGGAGGCCATCAAGGATAAAATCGAATACAAGTTTATTGTTCAGCGTTATGATAAGGACCGTCTGAATGAAATTGTCGACCTGATGGTGGAGACCCTCTGCTCCAAGCGAGAATATATCACCGTTGCCGGAGATGATTACCCGGCGTCCCTGGTCAAGGAAAGGCTACAGCGCATCGACAGCACCCACATTGAATATGTCTTTGAATGCCTGGATAAAAACACCACCTTCATCCGGAACATCAAGAAATACCTCCTGAAGACGCTATTCAACGCCCCATCCACCATCGACAGCTATTACACCGCACTGGTAAAACACGATCTTTACGGGCCAGGCACTCGCTTTTATGAGGATCTCGGAAGCCTAATTAAATCCAATAAGTAAGCATCATATCTACAGGTTTGAAAGTGGTTATGAGCTCATGGCTTTTTCAGATAGATCCCTTACTGCATCGATCACCATAGCCCATGAAATATCTGCCGCATAGAAGTACTTCTTCTGATATTTTTGCCAGAGATCAGCCATGATCTCATTCTCCATTATGAAATCAATAGTATTCATAACTCCCGTCGCCATCTGTTTGGTAGTACCGCGTTTTTCAGCTGTCTTATTCAGTGCTGTCTTAAAAATATTTACGTCTAAGGTTTGAGTATTGGTCAGGACATATACATCGTAAAAATCTCTCATGCGGGTATTGGTCACGCCACGGGTAATGATCGTCTCAAACTTCTCAGCAAGCACCGTTTCCAAGTTGTATGCCATAATGCTGATCGTTCTATCTTCAAACATTAGTTTAAAGGCATACTCAATTTCCCTCGGGGTAACGGAATCTCCAGTTGTGATGTCAATCTTAAGCATTTGGCGCGTTTTATCAAAGACGGCGCCGATCGAAACACGATACCCCGGATAGTCCGCTTCCTCTCGTATCTCCTCAATCCCTTGAAATGAAAATACAGCACCGTCCTCGATCTGAATTTTTAAGATTTCCTCAATGATCGCTGTTAGTTCAGTCTTAGATAGAGTCTGCCCTTTGATCGTAGCATCCATATCCATTGTGGTGCGCGCATCAATGCCAACCATCGCAGCAATAAGCATGCCTCCTTTAAGGATGAAGTTATGTTTGAAATCTGAAACAGCTATACGTTCCAAAAAGCGCTCCATCATGAAGTTGCGAAGCAGGATCTCAGCCTCTACATTCGATTTTTTCGAAAGGTTTCGGATTAAAGCTTTTAACTGTGTGGATGTTCTCATAACAACACCTCCATGTAGCTTCTGAGTTGCTTGGTCACTTTGAACGTTTCTGCCATTTGCATGAGTTGATTCAGATTTTTATCTTTACGCTTGGCGTAACGCTTGATTGCATCTGTCACAACGGCGATGTCTAAATCGTTCCTACTTCTCAGGCAATCACAAATAGTGCGTTCCATGTCATAAGCCTTAACGGAATTCCCAAACATTGTTGTAAGTTTTGTGACTCCGATTTCGTGCAATTCCCGCTTAATTGTGAAAACGGTGAAGCCATCCTCTCGAAGCCGTGTTGGATTATAGCCTGTTGGAACTGTAACCATATAGTTGATTGGATCACGGTCTGTCAGTTCGTGCAGAAACAGTGCTGTCTCATGTGAATAGATGATTTTCGGGCGCCGAAGTTGGACGATATACATCTTGTCAGTAAATTCATCAGGCAAAACATAAATCCCTGTAGCCACTCGTTCCAAATCGCCTGAATGCACGAGCAGGCGCAATCTTTCGTTTGAGACTCCGGCTTCATTTGCCTGGGCTGTAGTAACGATCCCGCCATTCTGTTTAAGGACTGATTGAAGTTCATTGGGCATAGCCATGCTACCACCTCCGATTTGATTTCCGTGCTAATATCGTATACCAAACTTGCACAAAAATCAAGTTAATTTGATTTCTGTGCACATCTCATCAACGAAACGAGCATAATAATCAAATTTTCTTCGAATCATTTTTTTGAAAGGAGTACCTATAAATGAAAAGACCTCTTGCCTATATCACCGCTTCCTGGAGCGATGACCCAACTGAAAACTCGGAGATTGCTGCCAAATACAGCCGGAAGGTATTCGATGCGGGCTACAACCCCATCTGTCCGATCCTGATGCTTTCAACCTTCATTGATGACGGTATCCCCCAGGAGCACAAGGACAGACAGGACATCGAGCTTGATTACCTCAGACGCTCGAATGTCCTTGTGGTTTGCGGTTCTCGAATCGACGAAGCCGTTAAAAACGATATTGCCATTGCTGAACGCTATCGCATTCCGGCAACTACCTTAAACGGCATCCTGACCGTTAAAAGCCACGGTCAGAAAAGTCCTGCCAGGTAACTGAAAAATCCATTCCCGATTTTGCGCGAAACATTGGATAAAAGGAATGTTTCGTGCAATTTCAGAAACAAAAAAGGAGATGATATCTATGGATGTATTGATTGTTGAACCTGAAAAAGTGCCGCGTATGGCTAACATCATTGGGGACCTGAACTCTCTGCAGCGGGTATATCGAAGCCGTTTATCCCTATGACGACCCGGTTGCCATTGTCTGCCATGAAGAAGGCAAGCTCATCGGCCTCCAACTGAATCGCAAACTGGAGGACTATGACATCATCGCCGGAACCTTTATCGTCTGCGGTCTTGGTGAAGAAGATTTTGATTCCCTGTCGCCTGAGATGGCGGAAAAGTATCGGGAGAAATTTGCAGATCCTGAGATCTTCATGAAATTGGGCAGCCGCATCGTCGCTATCCCCATCAAGCCTAAGGATGAGCTGCATGCATCCAAGCCAAAGCTGAAATCCATCGAGCCTGAGCTTTAGAACTTCAAGCGTATTACCAGTTTACTTATTTCATGCGCCAGATACGTATTTTTTGAAATTTGAATTCACCTAACGGTGAAAGGAGGTATTTTTCATGCAGGAAGAAGTGGAAAACAGGACCGTCGCCTTGGCCGTCAGTACCACACGGATGACGGGTCGTGTTCTGAAAGCCGCACTCATCAAGCTATTGGCGGAAATGAAGAAGAGCCAGGACAGTCCGCCGCAGATCCCCCATGGCAAGCAGACCGTGAAGGAGCTCATCGGTCAGAATGCCGGAGTCTCCAACATTGAGATCACAGACAAAAACATCAAATCCTTCGAGCAGGTCGCCAGAAAGTACGGCGTGGACTATGCCCTGAAGAAGGATACTACCGGAGAGAAGCCAAAATACCTGGTCTTCTGGATCTTTAAAACTTTTGTGGCCGTACTTTTGGTCACCCATACCTTCGATATCGTCATGGGCATCTTCGATATGGCACAGTCGGTGGTAAACAGCGCATCCGGGGTTATATCAGCGGACGCCTCGGTGGGACCCATCCCCATGGCCACCATGGTCAACGGGAATGGGGCGGCATGGGACAGAATTATCTTCGCTCCCTCTTAGTCCTGGCGTTCCAGGCCTTTCTCATCATGGTCTGTGTCGGCAT
>DNCV01000059.1 GCA_003484395.1 Dehalococcoidia bacterium | reverse complement strand
GGACATTTCTAACGAGTCTTGACATGTATCGATGGATACACTTGACAAGGGTAATATCATCTTATAAGATAGGACAAACGTATATCGCAGGTAAATATTAAAAGCGAGGTAATGAAATGAAGTTAATGGTTATCGGATTGGGACAGTGTGGTTCGCGTGTTGCCGATGAGTTTGTACGCTTGAATCGCAAAGCGGAACAGGAGCGCCGCACAACCATCGTTACCGGTGCCTTTGCTGTGAACACGGACCAGGCAGACCTTACCGGTCTTAACTATATCAGTTCCGATTATCTGCACCGCATTCTTATCGGCGGGCGGAAAACGTGGGGACATGGTGTCGGTAAAGTTAACGAAATGGGCGCAGAACTGGCGCGTGAGGACGGCGATAAAGTCATCGACGCTATCAAAACTGCACCGCTGTTTTATCAGACTCATGCGTTCTTGCTGATCGCAGGAGCGGCAGGCGGCACCGGATCGGGCGCTATCTCGGTCATCTCACAGATGATCAAGGAGCGCTACATTGGAAAGCCGGTGTATGCATTGATCGTGCTGCCGTTTGAGCACGAGGAGGCGGCAGAGTTGCGCAGTGTCTACAATACCGCTGTGTGTTTGAAGTCAATTCACTCGGTTGCCGACGGCGTTTTCCTTTCTGACAACCAGCGATATGTACGAAAAGATGCCAGTATGGCCGCAAACCTTTTGAGCATCAATGCGCAGATCGTTGCGCCGTGGTATGACATCATGTGTGCCGGCGAAGTCAACCGGTATCAATTTGTTGGAGCAAAGACGCTGGATGCCGGCGATATCATTCAGTCAATTGACGGCTGGACGGCAATAGGCACAGGCGGTGCGTCGATCTCACGTGGTTTCCGCTTCCCGTGGGAAGTTAACAGAACGACATTCAGAGAGAAGAATACGGAGACACTGCGTGCCATGCAGGCAATGGATGCAGCTTTGAGCGAGCTGTCAATCAACTGCAGCCCCGATGATGCCGGACGCGCATTGTTCCTTGTTGCGGCTCCGGCCAGGGATATGAGCATGGATATCGCCAAAGGCCTTGGTGATTACCTGCGTGAGCTTGCAGGAAATGCTGTTATCCGCTCTGGCGACTATCCGAGAGAGCGAACCGCGGTTGATGTCACCATTCTATTTTCGCAGCTCGCTTTCGTGCAGAAGATCCGCGATTACTACGACAGGGCTTCGGCATTCGCTCATATGCAGAAAGATCGGGTCAAGGAAACCTCGGGCCGTCTGCGGGATATGGAAGAGGCCGCAAAAGAGCTGCCCAGCCTTATCTAGGCGATTTTCAAAGATATGGGAAAGGGAGGGGAAAATCCCCTCCCTTTTTTTGTTATGTTGGTATCGAGGCTTACTATCCATTTATCCATGTTGGTTCGGGGTCTTTTATTTGTGTGATGTTGTGCTATACTGTAGCTGATCTTAAACATCTGCCTGGGCAAGGATAGAACTATGCGGTTGAAGACTAAAAAGAACATGGTTTTTATGGTTTTGGTATCAATGTGTGTGTGCATGCTAGCCGGCTGCATTACCATTGAATCTCCGGCTGCCCAATCCAGCATTCAGGACGAAGCAGCCGTAGCAATGATTGATACAACTCTTCTTGCTGTTAATAATTTGAAGCAGGAAATCGATATCCTCTACGACCAGTCGACGCAGGCGATCAGGGATGTAATCAAACTGGAACATCTCGGCGTGCCGGCTCTGGAATGGGTTCAGTACATGTCGAAGCAGGCGGATCTCAATGGATGGTCGCTCCGGCGCGTCAATGTAACATCCGATTTGAAACTGTTTAAAAATGATGTTTATGAGATAGTCAGACTCCAGTTTTCCGTTGACGCTATTGCTCCGAAACGGGTGTATTCTCATATTATCACCGTTTACGAAACTGCCATCGCAAAGGAATATAAATATGAGTCTCTGCATTCCGATCTGGAGACTAAAGCAAAGAGCCTTTACGGCCAATGGCTGAATAAAGTCCGGGCGGAACAGCTCGCGATAACTACCGTAAAAAAGGTTGCAGCCAAATCAGACTCATGGAGCGTTTCAAAGATAGACGGGGCGTCATATCAGGTCAAAGGGGACGGGTTGGGCATGGGGGCATCTGCGTTAACCGCCGGAGAATGGATATTCAACAAAAGCGCAAATAAAATGGAGCCCTCCAACGATGTTTCGATGTCTCTTTATCGCATAATCTCCGGGCAGGGCTGATTTTTATTACTTGTCAGGAATATAGTAGCCTTTTGAAACAAAGATAAAACTCTTTTTCATGCCGCTCTTATCGCCCTGCGGCTGTTCAGCGAATGTAACCGTCAGTTCGTCACCCTGTTTCATAACGGCGTATTCGCCGTCAATGGTCATTGTTCGGTCAAGTACACTGGCCTGGCTGTTATCAGCCATTACCGGTGAGAGCACGCGTATTTCCTTCTCTGTTTCAGGAGTCGTATCGATGCCTATAAAATCGATCTTATGGTTTTTGGTGAAGTAAAATTTCAGCTTATAGTCTCCGTCGGCATCAGGGAGCATTGAGGTGATATCGAATACATTCGTTGCCCAAAGCTCATGCGGCGTGAACACAATTGAAGCCGGTGAATCGGCATTTTGCTGCGCTGAGATAATCATGATTGAGCATCCGCCGCTGCCCCCGGGAACCGGGCCTACACTGC
>DNCV01000041.1:14825-15028 GCA_003484395.1 Dehalococcoidia bacterium | reverse complement strand
CAGGTGAGGGATGGCGCCGGAGAAAAGCAGCTCAAAAAAATAGAGGCTATGATCCTCTCCATGACAGCTATGGAGAGACATAACCCCGATATTATAAATGGCAGCCGCAAACTGCGCATCGCCCGCGGCAGCGGTACGACGACGCGGGATGTCAATCAATTACTTAACCAGTTTACGCAACTGAAGAAACTGACGAAGTCACT
>DNCV01000041.1:14287-14703 GCA_003484395.1 Dehalococcoidia bacterium | reverse complement strand
AGCCTGCCAAGTTTGAAAACGTCTACGTTTGTATGTATTTTGTCTTTGACTATAGCTGCATCGCCTATCATCACTATTTTTGCAGGTACGGGGACTGCGGTTATCTCAGCATAAACCCATATTCTATCGTCGGTGAAGTTGACGAAGGCTTCCTTGATGGGCAACTCTCCTTCGGCGAGTATTTCGATGAGTTTTGAATTTATTTCTTCAACTGTCAGCGTCAGAGTGAGTTCCTTTGTCTCCTTGGCAAGAGCGGCTTTTTCAGCATCGAGTTTAAACGTATCGATTTTCTTATTACAGTTTTTTACGGCATCGGCGCTTACTGCAGTTTGCGCCATCTGGTCTTTGAGCGACGGTGTTAGACTGTACAGAACCATGCCGATTATTAAAAATATACAAACAAGAATGCTGATGGC
>DNCV01000041.1:0-14217 GCA_003484395.1 Dehalococcoidia bacterium | reverse complement strand
GCTTCGATCTGGCGAATTCGCTCGCGCGTGACATTGAACTCTTTACCGACTTCTTCAAGTGTTCGTGCACGCCCGTCCTCGAGTCCGAATCTCAATATCAGCACTCTCCGTTCCCTATCGGTCAGCTCGGAGAGCACCTTATTTAACTGTGATTTTAGCAGCTCTCTTGAAGCTGCATCTACCGGAGCTAGCGTAGCTCTGTCCTCAATAAAATCACCGAGGTGGCTGTCTTCCTCTTCTCCGATTGGCATTTCGAGGGAGATCGGCATCTGGGACAATTTCATTATTTCTCTCACCTTCTCTGAGGATATCTCCATGCCTTTGCCGATCTCTTCGTAGCTCGGCTCCCGTCCGAATTCCTGAGCCAGTTTGCGGTTCACGCGGAGAAGCCTGTTAATTGTCTCTACCATGTGGACGGGTATACGAATTGTACGTGCCTGATCCGCAATTGCTCGTGTAATGGCCTGCCTGATCCACCATGTTGCATATGTACTAAATTTGAATCCTTTTCGGTATTCAAATTTTTCGACTGCCCGGACCAGGCCGATATTGCCCTCTTGAATAAGATCGAGGAGCGGCATTCCATGTCCGACATATTTTTTTGCAACGCTGACAACCAGACGGAGGTTTGCTTCAGTAAGATGTTTTTCAGCTTTTTTTGCAGATTTCTTTATTGAATCGAAATGGTTTTTGAACAGATAGCTTTTCGATTGGAGCAGCGATAGAAATTGACGATCTATCGGATCGGCAACCATCGTTTTCATCTTTTTCCACGTTACAGTACTATCGATGATATCGAACAGAGGGAGGAGAAGTCTTATGTTTAATGATATATTAACGAATCGGTATGTCAAATCTATAAATGCGGCTTCATCGTTCCCTGCGAGAGCTCGCAATAGATTAGGATCGATAGCTCCGTTGACGGCATCCTGAACCTTCTTATCGGATAGTCTTGCTTTAAATTTAGTCGTTTCGATTTTCAGATGCTTTGTCAGGCTATCGACGATATGTTCTGAGTCAAAAAGGTATCTTAACAGATAAATGGCAATATCAGAAGCTGAGGGTGCAGTCCCATAATTATCGAAGTACAGGTCTTCAATGCCTTCAAGATATTTTACCTCTTCCAGCTTGCTTGCCAGCTCCTTTTCCTCATTCCCCGTGAGTAAGGGAACCTTTCCGATTTCGTGGAGATAGACGCGAACGGGATCATCGAGCGTATCATGGTCATCAGGAGCTATATCCAGTGCAGACGCGTACTTGGAGTCACCTTTCGATTTTACCAACCAATCGTCTTTCAGTTCATCTACGGGTGGCTCTTCGTTTTCCCATGCGATATCGAGTTTTGTGGTATCTTCATCAACATCAGCGAAAGTATCTTTCTCTTTAGACGGCAGCTCTTCTTCTGCTATTTTTACCGAAACATTCTTCGCTTTTTCCTTTGTTGCTGTGGTCTCCTTTTTTTTCTTTGAAGGGAAGAACGACAATGTTTCATCGTTTCTTTTCATGCTTATTATCCACCTCTTTTATGGCGAGATATTTTATAGAATTTTGGGGTGTGAAAAATCTCTTTCAAGCCCTCTGCCGATTTAATCCCCTGTTCTTCAAGTTTTGTTAGCTCTGCCTGCACTCCATCTGTTTCAACTGCAGCAGCAAGTAGTTCCTGTTTCTTAATCTCAATATTTCGCAGATATTTTTCTTTTAAACGATTTGAACAGTCATTGAATGCCTGAATACGGTATGTTTCATTATCCTTTATTGTGGTTGGAAAAGACCTAGTGAGCAATTTTTCAAGCGACGGCTGAAGTGCTGGTACCACATTGTTTATGATGTCATCAATAATATCATAAGATTGCCATTTCAAGAAAATTTCATGGTTCTCCGGTTGCTCGAAGTATTCAGGCAGCAGATCGCTGTTTTTGCTGCGCAGATCCGGGAATTGCAGCAACAGAGCCAGGCAATACTCCTCAATGGGGCTCGATGTGCTAATCGGTTTAAACGGAGTGAACTGGTGTGTTCTCGAATTATTCCTGTTTAATTGTTTATTAAGAGGCTTTTTGGAATGTTTTATTTGATTAAGGTAATCATTAAGTACTTTTATATCTATCTTTAATGAATGAGCGAGTTGTTCAAGAGCCTGCCATCTTCGTCCTTCTTTGCTAATATTCGCTATAAGAGGTTGAAGCGTTTCTATTAATTTTAATTTATCGTCAGCAGTCGATATATTTGTTCTTGCTACAAGAGTGTCGATTACGAATTCCAGAAGTGGTTGATTGTTGGCATTACTGATTGATTCCTTCCAGGATTCCGGGTTTTTTCTTATCGATTCATCCGGATCCTTGCCATATTGAGGAATTGCCACTTTGGGTATCGAATCCAGTATTTGTTCAATATCAGTAGTACTTGCAAATCTTTTAATAGCCTGTTCTCCCGCCATATCGGCATCGAGTGCGATAACTATATTTCTGGTTAGTTTTTTGAGAATATCCAATTGGCTGATTGTCAGCGCTGTTCCCATCGATGCGATCGTATTTGTCCAACCGTACTGGTGGGATGTTAATACGTCCATATATCCTTCCGTAATGATTGCGAAATTCTGTTGGCGGATAGCTGTCTTGGCATGATATGCTCCGTAGAGGGTATTGCTTTTATCGAATAAAAGCGTTTGTGGCGAATTTAAATATTTCGGTTCGGCATCATCCAGCGCTCTGGCTCCGAAGCCGATGATTCTTCCCTGGATATCATGGATAGGGAACATCAGGCGATTACGGAACCTGTCGTAATATCCTCCGCCCTGTCTTTCCAGAATTAATCCGCAGGCTGCCAGGTCATTCAGCGTGTATCCTTTCGGTAGCAGATATTGTTGCAATGCGTCCCAATCATCATGACTATATCCGAGCAGAAAAGTCTTGACGATGTCCGGCGATATCGCCCGTTTTTTGATATAGTTTCTGGCGATTTCTCCTGCAGGAGAAGTTAACAATGAATGGTGGAAGTATTCAGATGTTGCCTCGTTGATTTCCAGTAGTTTTTCTCGATACTCTTTGTTTTTGTTTGAGTCAGTGGGATTCGATAAGCTTACACCTGCTTTTTCAGCAAGGATATGGAGCGCCTGTCCAAAGTCAATCCCTTCCTTTTTCATCACAAAAGAAAAGATGTCTCCTCCCGTCCCGCAGGCACCGAAACAATGCCAGCTTTGCTTATCCGGAAAGACGAAAAATGAAGCATGTTTTTCGGAGTGAAACGGGCACGGTGCCTTGAAGTTTTTGCCTGATTTTTGCAGGGTCACGTACTCCGATATGACTTCTACAATATCAAGCCGTTGTTTTATTTCGTCGGTGACACTCATTGTGCTTTAACTCGAGGAATCATGGGTCTTTGCGATTCCATCCCATTTCATTATATAGTGCAGGACGGCATTTTCCCAACTGGCATTATGATGGTACGTTAACTTTATAGTGCACAGATATTGTTTAGGACAATTTTGCTTCAGCTTTGGCGATGATATCTCGCGTTCTTTCTATCATATCTGGGCTAACCGATACGGAGGTAATTCCCCATTTAACCAGATTGTTTGTGATCTCAGGATATGATGAAGGGGCTTGGCCGCAAATTGAGCAGGTTTTCCCTTTGCCGATCGTCGTTTTAACTGCTTTTTCGATGGCTATCTGGACGGCTTCATTTCTTTCATCAAACTGTGGCGCCAGTTTCGCATTATCTCTATCGATACCGAGGATAAGCTGAGTGAGATCGTTAGACCCGATCGAAATACCGTCTATGCCGGTATCAAGAAATTTGTCAATGAGGAAGATATTCGATGGAACTTCCACCATCATCCACAGTTTGAAATTCGGGAACTGGTATAGCCCTTCTGAGATGAAAATATTCTTGATTCGTTCCATTTCACTGACGAAACGAACAAAAGGAATCATAATCCAGAGATTATCGTAGTGCTGGCAGACTTTTTTCATCGCATTGAGCTCCATCCTGAGGACCTCTATTTCTCTGGTGTACCGTGAGCAACCACGATACCCAATCATCGGATTTTCTTCATTTTCCTCATACCTGTCTCCGCCCTGGAGGTTTCGATATTCATTGGTCTTAAAATCAGTTGTCCTGTAGACGACAGGTCGTGGATGGAAAGCTTTGACGATCGATGTAATATTATGTGCGAGCGAATCCTCAAATAATCGCTCTTTGCCTTCGTGCAGCATATATCTCGGATGCCCGCCGATTTGCGCAACCATGAATTCTGCCCTGAGCAGACCAACCCCATCAACATTTTTTGCGGCGACTGCTTCAGCGAGTTCCGGCTCTGCCAGATTTACATAAACTTTCGTTTTGGTTTTAATCCTGGATCCTGAAACGATGTTGGGTGCGGACTGTCTGTTTTCAGCAACTTTTCCATTAAATACGCGACCCCTGTATCCATCGACTGTAATAATCTGCCCGTCTTTTAATGAAGAGGTTGCTGAATCGGTCCCGACAACACATGGAATGCCCAACTCACGGCTTACGATTGCAGCATGCGCGGTTCTGCCACCCCTGTCGGTGACAATAGCAACTGCGCGTTTCATTGCCGGTACATAGTCGGGGGTAGTCATCGCTGCAACGAGCACATCACCGGCCTCAACCTTAGAGATATCGGATGGATCAGGCACAAGTTTGACTTTGCCTACTGCGATGCCGGGACTGGCAGCAACACCGGTCAACATGGGGAGTGCTTTAATTTCAGGTATGGCTAAGTCCGGCTCTCTTTCTTTCAGTGTGGTTATTGGCCGCGTCTGTAAGATATAAAACTTGCCATTCTGTTGAGCCCATTCAATATCTTGGGGGAACTTATACAGGCTCTCAATTTTTTTTGCCAGTTCAGCCAATGCGACTATGCTGCTATCAGATAATTTTTGTTTTTTTTGTTCTTTAGGAGATACCCGGACTCTCCGTGTCAATTCGATCGTTCCAGATTCAGCGGCCTCATTGCGCAGCAATTGCCATTCCTGTTTGCGTATGGTCTTTTCGATGATTTGAAGGTTTTCCTTATTGACAAGATATTGATCGGGAGTTACTTCTCCTGAGACGATGAATTCTCCAAGCCCGTAGATGGCTTCCATAAGAATTTTACTTTGATCATTGCTTAACGGTTCTACTGTGAATAGAACTCCCGAAATTTCGGATTGGACCATTTTTTGTACGGGAACCGCAATGCCGACCTGAAAATCGAAGCCCTGTTCATGTCTATAGAATATGGCTCTTGGTTCAAAAAGAGATGCCCAACAGCTTTTTACAGCGGTTATTACCTCGTCTTCGCCGCGTACATTAAGAAAGGTGCGCTGTTGTCCTGCGAAGGATGCGTCCGGCAGGTCTTCGGCGGTTGCAGAAGATCGCACTGCAACCATACCACCGCCGAGTTTACGATATGCCTGTTTAATTTGTGTTATCAGCTTTGCCGGCATAGGGAATTCAGTGAATTTATTTTTAATAATTGATGCAACATCCTGCAGTTTCTTGCTGTCATTAATGTCGAGGTTGCTTAAGTGTAATCTGATCGTATCAGATAACTTCGATGATTTGAGAAATTTAATATACGCTTCTGAGGTGACTATAAATCCAGGAGGAACTGCGATACCGTTGTTGGTAAGCTCACCGAGATTGGCTCCTTTGCCGCCGACAAGGGGAATGTCATTCTTACCAACCTCTTCAAACCACGCGACAAGTTTGGTTTCGTCTGTCATAAAGGCTCCTTTAGAAATTTTTCAGGTGAAATGTCGTTTATTATATATTCGTACGTAGTATCTTGTAAAATTTGACTTGCTATTGTCTTGTGAGAGAGAAAGTCACTATGTTTTTACAAAGGCTTATGAGGAATTTGCGATGAAAGTCAAAATCAAAAGAATTCGTGTTCTTTATAAATTGAGCCAGATTCCTGTTTTTGGCTAGTTTAAATAACAAATGAATTTGTTTATCACTCAGAATCGTATAGCTTTTTTGGATGAGTGAGCCTGTAATTAATTCGCGTTTGAGTGTTTTCTGCCATTCCTTCTGGTATTGTGAAAGCATCTCAGCCGATAAATCATCTTTTATGAAACCTTTGTGTAATGTAGCTGCTGCAATATCTGCACTCAGCAGACTGAAATATATGCCTCCGCCAGTCATTGGTTTCACTTGACCGGCTGCTTCCCCAACAACAAGTGCGCGATTTGCGTACGTTTTTGATGAATATGTCGCAGGAATGGTCTCAAATGTTAGATTGCTCCAATCGGATTGTATTTTGTTTTCGGCAATCAACTTTGCTATAAGGGTTTCCATGCGTTGTTTTATGTTATGCTGGGTCATTAAACCAAGGAATGCTTTCTGGTTTCGTATCGGGACCAGCCATGCAAACCAATCCGGAGAAATATGTTTGTCCAGATATACTGTTACTTCTGATACAGTATTGACCGTTACTTCGATTTGGGCTCCTATTGTAAATCGTTTTATTCGTCCCATACCTGCTTGTTGTGGTAGAGCGGAGCCAAAGCCAGTAGCGAATACAATAGCTCGACATAGATATTTATTGTCCATTGCTGTTATTGTGACATGATCATCTGAAGATTGAATTCGTGTAACTATTGACGGCATTGCATAGCTGACACCAGCAGATTCTGCTTTTTGTTTTAGCAGGGTGTTCAGGCCTGGTCGATCGAGAATATAGGCTACATCATGATTGCGCCATAATCGTATCGTTTCACCTGTAGAATCATGAAATGTGGCAGAGTTTATTTTTTGCAGGATAAGATTGTCCGGAGCTTTAAGAAGATCAAGACATTTTTGGCTGACTATTCCTGTACAACAGGTATCTCGCGAAACGTTTTCCTTTTTCTCCAGAACGAGGATACTATAACCACGTTGTGCCAGATTATGTGCCAGATAACTGCCTGCTACTCCTGCTCCGATGATGGCTACATCATACATACTACGCAACTCTCCCTAAACCAAGAATGCAGCCGCAGGGTAAGGTCTATACATTAAATAAGAAATTGATAACGTCTCCATCTTGTACGACGTATCCTTTTCCTTCAAGTCTTAACAACCCCTGTTTCCGCGCCTCGGCCATTCCGCCTGTTCTGATGAGATCATCAAAATGTATTACTTCTGCTCTAATAAATCCTCTTTCAATATCTGAATGAATTTTGCCCGCAGCCTTTAATGCCTGTGTATCGTTTCGAATGGTCCAGGCTTTGGATTCATCCTCTCCGGTTGTGAAAAAGGAGATGAGCCCCAGTAATTTATATGATCTCTTTATTAACCTGTTCAGAGCGGGCTCACTGAGGTTCAGGTCTTTGCGAAATGCTTCTGCATCGGCATCGTTAAGCTGGGTTAATTCCATTTCCAGTTTGCCGCACAGTGCGATGATATCAAATTGTGCATTCGGATAAAGAGAGCGAAATTGCGCTTCGATTTCCTGTGCCTGTGCAAGCTGATTTTCATCGATGTTAATGACTATCAACATCGGTTTTGCTGTGAGGAACTGATAGTTGGCGAGTCCCTTCATTTCGTCGGCGGTCAGTTTTTGTTGCCAAATGGGTATTTCCTTTTCCAACGCTTCTTTAATTTTTTTCATGAGGGCTTGCTCTTTTATCGCGTTATCACGTTCTCCGGGTTTCGATGATTTCAGTGAGCTTTCCAGTCGTTGTATTTTCCGTTCGATAATCGCCAGATCCGAAAATATAAGTTCCATATCCAGGGTCGCTGCATCTCGTTTTGGATCGATACTACCTTCGATATGGGGAACAGTTTCATTATTGAAATTACGAATAACGTGGATCAGCGCATCCGCATTGCTCAGATAGCTGAGCAGTTGTCCGTCAAAACCTTCCGATTTGCTGAATGTTTTCGTTGCGCCGGCGATATCAACATATTTAATTTCTGCCGGCGTCGTCTTTTTGGAGTGAAACATTGATGTGAGCGCTGCAAGTCGTGGTTCCGGTACTTTTGCCATTCCAATATTAGGCGCTAACGCTGCAGAAGCGTAAGGTTTGGTTTCTGCTGTCCCTTTGGTTAAAGCATTAAAAATTGTTGTTTTGCCGCTTTTGGGTAGGCCAATGATGCAGATTTCCACTGAAAAACTCCTCTGTCTAGATTTTGCACTATAAGACAGAATTGACGAAAATGCAAGCTTTCACTAAAATCAGTAGTGCTTTTTTGTGCAGATGCTGGAAAATTTGTAGTTCCTTTTTGGATTCTTTGCGCTACGCACTGTTTAATTTTGCTTTATATGGTATAATATAAAAACTTTTTAATCGTGAAGGTGAAATGGTGTCTAATTATGAGTTGATCTTTATTGTTCATCCGAGTGTCTCTGACGAGGAATTGGCAGGAGAAATAACAAAGGTTAGTGACCTGGTTGCCAAGCTGGGCGGGAGCACTTCTGAAGTTACTCAATGGGGAAGGAAAAAGCTGGCATATCCTATTAAGAAATCAAACGAAGGGAACTATGTGCTGGCGAAAATTGATTTGAATCCAACCAAAATTGGAGAATTCGATTCGAGTTTGAAGATGTCCAATACGGTTTTACGGCATTTAATTGTGAATCCGAATAATTAGGATTGTTTTTTATAAAACAAATGGCGAGTTTAAACAAGGTTATACTCATCGGTAATGTCGGATCTGATCCTGAAATGCGTTATACGCCTAATGGCAAGGCGGTAACATCATTTCGTGTGGCGACGAGCCGCGGTTATACTGCTGCTGATGGGGAGCGCAGGCAGGAGACCGAATGGTTCACTGTCAATGCGTGGAATAAGCTTGCCGAAACCTGCAATCAGTTTGTGGCTAAGGGGAGATTAGTATATGTGGAGGGCAGTCTGAGAACTCATACATGGGAAGGGCAAGATGGACAAAAGCGATTCAGGCTTGAAGTAACCGCAAATTCAGTCGTATTTTTAGATAGACAGGCTTCGACGGTTCAGTTGCCGAATGATGATTTCATTGATGGAGGAGCGGATGCTCCGACTATTGCCAATGGCACTGATCCGGAAGATTTGCCGTTATAAGTTTACATAAGGAGGTTCTTGATTACAGGATGATACAGGGTAGAGGTCCTAAAGTTAGAAGGGAGAGGGGGCGGCGGTTTGTTGTTAAACCGAAAGTTTGCACCTTTTGTACGGAAAAAAAGGAAATAGACTATAAAGATTTCGCGATGTTGCGTCGTTATGTTTCCGAACGTGGAAAGATTGAGCCGCGACGACGGACCGGTGTGTGCGGAAAACATCAGCGGCGTTTAGCTATGGCAATAAAGCGGGCACGCTTTATTGCGTTATTGCCCGCAACGCCGATTCATAGCCGTCAGTTGGGACTCAGCGGTGGTGCCCATGAGAGACATATAAGGGAGAGCCAAAGTGCCGAAACGAACATACCAGCCGAAAAAGATTAAGAGACGACGAACTCATGGTTTTCGTGCAAGAATGTCGACCAGCGGTGGTCGTGATGTATTGAATTCAAGACGTCTGCGAGGGCGCTGGAAACTAACACCCGTATAGCGTAATGAAGAAGAAATCGAGGCTGACGACACGTGCTCAGTTTGTAGCTGTTTACGAGTCTGGTCACGCTCAAGTGGATCAATTCATTGTTATGAGGGCGCTGAATAACGGTTTGGACGTCAGTCGTCTGGGATTTTCAGTAACGAAAAATATTGGTAACGCTGTTGTGAGAAATCGTGTGAGGAGATTACTGAAAGAAGCGACTCGTGTTCTTGATATAAGACAGGGATATGACATCGTGTTTATCGCTCGCTCCCGATGTGTAAATGCGAGCTATATTCAAATATCAAATTCAGTTGAGAGCCTTCTCTCACGCATTCATGTACTGGTTAATAAAAATGAAGCGGTTAGCGCTTAAATTGATCAAATTATATCAGGGGACGATTTCGCAGGTTTCTCCGCCATCGTGTCGTTACAGGCCGACCTGTTCGCAGTACGGATATGAGGCTATAAGTAAATATGGGCTATGGCGGGGTGGCTGGATGACGGTATGGCGTTTGATACGTTGCAATCCCTTTTCAAAAGGCGGTTACGATCCGGTATCCTGAAGTTGAGTAGCTATGAAAATGTTAAAAAGAATATTCAGCAAACACAATTTATCTCTCGGAATAGTGGTGTTGGCGCTTATTGTTGCCTTTGCCGGATTTAATTGCGGGCCGGGCGATTTAGGTGCGTCCGGCGCCAGCGGTGGCGGCTGTTCGGGGTCTCCTGTTGCTCAGGGATGGTCGGGATTTACCGGCGGCGATGGCATTGTATATCTGGGCACGATGAAAGGAAAGGTGGCAGCTATTAAACCTGCTACCAGGACATCCGGTGTTGATGTCGCGTTCCCCGGGCAGGGCGAATGGTATTACAGTATACAGGTGACTGCTCCTGCTTCTCTGTGTGGAGGCGGTGGCTGCGCTTCCCAGCCTTTGTCCTCGCCTGTTTACAGTACTCCCCAGATTGACGCGGATAATGTCTATGTGGCTACCTATGGAGGTAAACTTTACGCGCTGTACCGATATCCCCAGAGTGCGACCAAAATGAGTTATCGATGGGTATATCCCAAAGAAGGTGATCCCGCGATGGGTGCCATCGTTGGTAATCTGGTGCTCGATAACGGGGTGCTGTATTTCGGCAGCTCTGATGGAAAACTATATGCGATCACAACTAATGAGCTGCAGTTCAAATGGGAGTTTCAAACAGGCGGAAAAATCTGGACAACACCTGTAGTAAAAGATGGTGTTGTTTATGTCGGCAGCTACGATGGTTCTCTCTATGCCGTCTCTGCCAAAGATGGTAGCCAGTTATGGAGCCAGAAGCTTAAGACAGGCATGGCGTCGTCTCCTGTGATTTCAGGAGATATGCTTTATATTGGAACATTTGATAATTCTCTGTATGCGCTCAGTACAGCAGATGGCAGGGAGAAGTGGAGAGTTCAGGGAGGCAACTGGTTTTGGGCTACGCCTGTTGTTGTCGATGATATAATCTACGCAGCCTGTCTGGATAAAAGAGTATATGCATTTGATGCTGCTACCGGACGTGAGCTATGGCGATTTGAAACAGTGAGTCCTGTTCCTTCCCGTCCTGTATTTGTCAATGGTTTATTGACAGGTGTTTCAGAGAGCGGGGAGTTATTTATTCTTGACGGTAAAACAGGACAGATAAAGAATACCATTAATCTTAATGCAGCTGTTGTAGCTCCTCTTTATGCGGAGGGAAACACAGTTTATGTGCATTCCAAGACTCGATACGCCTATGCTGTCGATGTGCAGACAGGCCAGATAGCCTGGAAATTATCTTTGGATATTGAGAGTAAATAGCGATTATGGGTAATATTTGGGATCTTATTATTCTTCAGCCGGTACTGAACATTTTGATTGCGACGACGACGTTTGCTTATCATAACTTTGGTTTAGCAATCCTTCTTCTTACGGTTGTTGTGCGTGTTATTCTACTTCCGACGACTTTTAGTCAGATGCGCTCAACCAAAGCGATGCAATCGCTTCAGCCTAAAATGCAGGAACTGCAGAAGAAATATGGGCGCACCAATTCTCAGAAGCTTAATCAGGAAGTGATGAAGCTTTATAAGGAGGCTGGAATCAGCCCTTTGGGTTGTCTCTGGCCGATGCTTATCCAGATGCCTATCTGGATTGCGCTCTATCAATCGATAATGCGTGCACTGGCTGCTACGCCTGAAGATCTCCTGGCTCTCGCCCAGAATCTGTATTCATGGGATATCGTGCGGCAGGCTATTCCTCTCAATGAAAATTTCCTCTGGTGGAATCTGGCGCAACCTGATCCTTATATGATTATGGCCGTACTGGTCGCCGGCACCATGTGGGTGCAGCAGAAGATGGTTACGGCCCCGCCTACCGATCCGCGCCAGGCGCAGATGACACAGATGACAACATTGATGATGCCGTTGATGTTTGGTCTGTTTACGTTGTCTTTCCCGAGCGGACTGGCGCTTTACTGGATTGTATCGAACATCATCGGCATCATCCTGCAATACTTTATCTCGGGTGGTTGGGGATATCTGGTTCCGCCGTCAACGCCGCAGCCTCCATCTGTAAAGAGGATCGCTGCCGAAACTGAGGAATCTCAGGTTATTAAATCTGCCGCCCAGAAGAAGAAGAAGAAGGGATTATTCGGAAAGTGAAAGAGCTTGAAGTAAGCGCTAAAACCGTTGACGATGCTGTTCAGGCTGCGCTGGAGCAGCTTGGCGTAACTGCTGAACAGGTGGAAGTGACTGTTATCAAGAAGGGCAGAGCGGGAGTTTTTGGCGTCGGTTCTGAAGATGCAGTTGTTAAGGTGACGTTGCTTGAGCAATCCGTTGATAGCAATGATGTAGGTGATTTAGCGAAAGAGATCCTGACAAAACTCATTCAAGCAATGCGGCTTGATATAAAGATTAAAAATATGAAAGATGCCGAGGGAGATCAACCCGTTAGTTTTGATATTGACGGTGAAGATTCAGGGTTGCTTATCGGACGCCGCGGTCAGACATTATCGTCACTGCAATATCTTGTCAGACTAATCGTTGCCGAAAAAGTGAAGACATGGGTTCCTATAAGTATTGATGTAGGTGGATATAAAAAGAGACGGTATGATTCGTTGTACACGCTGGCCTTGCGATTAGCGGAGCAGGTGAAGAGGACTCGGCGTCCTATGAGTCTTGAGCCAATGCCTGCTGACGAACGCAGAATTATTCATACGGCTCTGTCTTCCGATCCCTACATCATTACTCAGAGTACGGGGGAGGGTGAGGCACGCAAAGTCGTTATTCAATTGAAGAAGCGGTAGCATGTTTCATCCTGTTAACACCAAAATTAGCTTTCCTGAACTCGAGAACGAGATTATTCGTTTTTGGAAAGACAGGAATATATTCCAGAAAAGCCTTCATAACAGGACTGGGTCCCCCCAGTTCACTATGTACGATGGACCTCCAACCGCGAACGGAAAGCCAGGCATTCATCATGTGCTGTCACGGGTCTACAAAGATATTATTCCGCGTTACAGGACTATGAAGGGGAGTTATGTCCCCCGCAAGGCTGGCTGGGATACCCATGGCTTGCCTGTAGAACTTGAGATTGAGAAAAAACTCAAATTTACGAGCAAGGCTGATATCGAGAATTATGGCGTTGCGCAGTTTAACAAATTGTGCCGTGAAAGCGTTTTTACCTATTTGAAGGAGTGGGATTCTCTGACGGAGAGAATCGGCTTCTGGATCGATCTGGAGCATCCATATATCACCTTGGAGAATTCATATATCGAGTCCTGCTGGTGGGCGATCAAGGAGCTCTGGGATAAGGGGCTCGTCTATCATGGCTACAAGGTTACTCCTCATTGTCCTCGCTGCGGCACCTCATTGAGTTCACATGAAGTTGCACTCGGATATCGTGATGATACTGTTGATCCATCGGTATATATTAAATTTAAAGTTATAGATGATAGCGCCAGAAAGATTGTGCAGAATGTTGCCGGTGATACCAAGGCGATGTTGCGTGAGCTGGGCCAAAAGTCGGTATACTTTCTGGCATGGACAACAACGCCGTGGACGCTTCCTGGCAATACAGCGCTGGCCGTATCGCCCGAGCTTGAGTACTCCGTCCTGAAAAATGAAAACGAATATTTGATCCTCGCTTCTGCGCGCGTTATGCCGGTGGGCTTTGAGGGTTACACTGCTGTCGGAACTGTGCAGGGCAACGATCTTGCAGGTATGGCATATGAGCCTCTGTTTAATCCTCATTCGTTTAATGTGGAGCGGCGACGCTTCGATAAGAACACGGGTTTTCCGGTGCAGTCTGCGTCGAAAGATAACCCCTTAAGCTATCAAGTTATAGCGGCGGATTTCGTCTCGATGGAAGACGGTACCGGCATTGTGCATGTAGCGCCGGCCTTCGGCGAGGTTGATTTCAAAGCTGGCGAGGAAAACGAACTCAATTTCGTTCAGAATGTTGACCTGGACGGCAATATCACGGGGACATATCCTTTTGCGGGCAAATTTGTGAAAAAAGCTGATCCCCTGATTATTGAGGATCTCTCATCTCGCGGCTTGTTGTATCGCCGTGAAACCATTACCCATACCTATCCGTTCTGCTGGCGATGTGATGCTCCATTGCTTTATTATGCCAAGCGGAGCTGGTATATTCGTACGACGGCAAAGAAACAGGAATTAATCGATGGCAATGCAACGATAAACTGGTATCCCGATCAT
>DNCV01000026.1 GCA_003484395.1 Dehalococcoidia bacterium | reverse complement strand
CTAAAGTGGTAGAATCACGGGCAACAAACACTGTAGGAATAGCAGGACTCTCTCTTAGGAAAGCCCCTTTCCTGTTCTACTGATGGGGTCCACCTCAAGTAATAACCACGGGGTTCTTGAAGAGATTAAGCATGCCCAAGGGGAATTGGATATGTTCAAGAAAAATCCTGAGCGCAATAGCTCTGTATATTTTGTCATGAAAAAACGTGACGTTGAAATAATTAACAGATAGTGAATTGGAGTCACCTCGTTTTTATTGTAGTTAGAGTTTGGTCATCTATTTTTTTATCGTAAGAGAAGCGCCTCGCTTGCAAGGCAAAGCGCTTCTCTTGAAAATCGCGTTTTGCAAAAATTTTATTCGTCGAAAGCCTGATTAACTTTCCACACTTTCCAGACGTTGCCGACCAGATCCGGGCCTGGCTTCAGTGTCTGTTTGCCGGGTTTCCAGCCTGAAGGAGTGGCTTCTGTGCCTTTGGAGTTGCGGACAAGCTGGAATGCCTGTACCTGTCTGAAGGATTCCATGACGTTGCGGCCAACCGGCGGAGTCAGAACCTCAAACCCCTGAATATTGCCGTCCGGATCGATGATGAATCTGCCTCTGGTTTCAACGCCGGAGTCTTCATCATAGATGCCATACATTTTGCCGATGCTGCCGTCCTGATCCGACAACATCGCAAACGGAATGTTTTTGTTGATCATCTTCGATAGTTCGTGATCGTTCCACATTTTGTGGACAAAGATACTGTCAACGCTGCAGGAGAGGACTTCGACGCCCAGTTTCTGGAATTCAGGATATTTTTCAGCAACCGCTGAAATCTCGGTGGCTCAGACAAAGGTGAAATCACCAGGGTAGAAACATAGTAGTACCCACTTCCCTTTGAACTCGGAAAGACTGATATTAACGAATTTGCCGTTATGATAGGCTGATGCTGTAAATTCAGGCGCCTGTTTACCAACTTTTACCATCGGTTTTGCTGCCTCCTTTACGTTCGTTTCAATAGCCACCACGCTTTCAACATTTGGCTTTTTGATCGGTGGTCGCTGACATCCCGGTTTGAATTCTTCAGGCATACGATAACCCTCCTGTTATTTTTATTTTCTCAATCTCTATTTCCTAAAATTTATTCTTCGCTATGATACGGCGAGATCAAAACGATCAAGCCGACATTTCCCATTTCAATTTACAATGATGCATCCTGACCTTCATTGCTCTTATCACCGATAATGAAAGCTATAATGATAAATTAAACTCAGTCATTTCTGCGTATTCCGATTCAGAGTTAAAAAATCGGAGATAACTTAATGACCGGCAGATCGCAGATCTTTTATATCTTCGTAAGGTTAACGACCACCACCCTGTACATATCAGGTATAGCAAGCATTTGCTGGTAGCATTGTTCAGACGGACGTTGATCCATACATAGCGCCATCATCGCATTGTTGCCGAGGTTGACGCCGCTGCTCACATGCATCTGCTTAATATTTATATGAGCATTACCCAATATAGTGCCAACGACTCCAATCATCCCGGGTCTATCTTTATGTTCAGTAAACACCATGTAGTTGGCTGACGGCTCTATCTCCATCCAGTAATCGTCTACACGGGTAATATATGTTTTGCCTCGTAATACAGATGCCCCAACAACAGCTTTCGCAGCGCTGGTAACGATCTCTACAGAAATCATATTCGTGTAGTTCTCACAAGCAATGTCTTTTTGTTCGATTACACGCAATCCGCGGCCTGCCGCAATGCGGTCAGCATTGACGATATTAACACGCTCATCGGTCATCGTTTCGAATAAACCGCTCAATATGGCTACCTTAATCGGGCTGGTCTCTTCACGAGAAATAAGTCCCTCATAGTGAATCATCAGCGATTCAAGATGTCCGGTGACCAACTGCATCGCAATTCTCCCGATGGTTTTGCCAAGCTCCATATACGGGCCGATAACCTTAAGCACCTCCGCAGGAATAGCTGGCGCATTTATCGGCGATTTAGGAGGATTGCCGCTCAATACTGATACAATCTGTTCGGCAATGTCTTTGCTGGCGCTCATCTCTGCTTCGGAAGTAGATGCAGCCAGGTGTGGTGTCGTAATAACTTTGTCACTTTTAACAAGGATATTATTTTGGGCAGGCTCTTCGCTGAAAACATCAATTGCTGCAGCAGCGATGATGCCTTTGTCGAGCGCATCATTAAGTGCCTGCTCCTCTATAATGCCGCCGCGTGCGCAATTGATGATCATGGCCGTCGGTTTCATTAATTTTAGTTGTTCCTGGCCTATAAGTCCTTTCGTTTTTGAGTTTAACGGAATGTGAACAGAGATAAAATCCGATGTTTTCAGCAATGTTTTCAAATTTTCCAGTTTAACTCCCAGTTTCTCAGCTTTAGCCTCAGACACCATAGTATCATAGGCAATAATATTCATTCGCAAGCCCTTGGCAAGCTGGGCTACTTCGCCACCTACTCTGCCGAGGCCTATAAGACCAAGAGTTTTATTGCGAATCTCAGTCCCTTTCAGCGAGCGATTCCATGTGCCTTTATGAAGAAGATCATTCGCCTTCGGAATCTGGCGTGCCATAGCCAGCATCATGGCTATTGTATGCTCTGCCGTAGAGATGATATTCCCTTCAGGAGAGTTGATTACCAGAATGCCACGCGCTGTAGCTGCTTCAACATCAATATTATCGATACCCACCCCTGCACGCCCGATAACCTGAAGTTTAGTCCCTGCCTCAATGATATTTGCAGTGACCTTCGTTTGGCTGCGTACTATCAATGCCTCATAGTCTCCGACGATTGATCGAAGCTGATCAGGCTTAAGTCCTGTTCGAACATCAACCTGTGCACACTGACGGAGTATCTCTATACCGGCATCGGATAACTGATCAGCAACAAGTATTTTCATAAATAAACCTCTTCTCTAAAATAAAAAAAGGTATTCAAATTGACGGACATTTCGCTATTGTTAATCAGTTGATATACCTCGTTATTTGCAAAACAATATATCAATGTACCGTTTTCTTGTCAAAATCCCTCCACTCTAGCAATTCTTAGAGGTTTCCCTGCTCACCAAATATCTGTAGCTATTTATTATCGTTTGCGTTACGGGTCCTTGCTCCCCTCGACCAATCGTCGTAGTATCGATCGCCGAAACCGGCATTACCTCGATAATGGAATTCGTAATGAATACTTCTTCGGCATCGAGCAGTTCCTTCAAATAAATATCAGTTTCCAGAACTTCGATATCGCATTGCTTTGCCAGTTCGATAACAACATCTCTCGTGATCCCCGATAAAAGCCCGTTTTCAATGCGCGGTGTTTTCAAAACATTGTTCTTGCAGAAAAATATATTACTTGTACTTGTTTCCGTAATAAAATTCTTTTCATTGAGCAACAGCGCATCATCAGCGCCTTGGGACAGGGCATCCTGACGGGATAGCAGATTCGCTAAATAATTTGCAGTTTTCATCCGTGTGAGAGGAGATCGGCTGCTGCATTGAATGGAAGATACCATAAGGTGGAAACCTCTGGTATACCGTTCCGGCAGATAAGGAACATACGCTTTCGCGGCTATGAACACTGTCGGATGGCTGCAACTGTTCAAATCAGGAACCATACTGCCCTCACCGATCGATATGGTCAGACGTATCCTTGCTTCCGTTAACCGATTGGCCTGAATAGTGTCCATCACGGCGCTCCGCAACACAGGGATATCCACCGGTATTTTAAGTATCGCAGCCGCCGATGTCAGTCGATTTAGATGAGAATCCAAACGGAATACGACACCATTGTAAGCGCGCATGGTTTCAAAGAGCCCGTACCCATAAAGGAATCCATAATCCATGACAGATAGCTTCGCTTCATTTCGCGGCATCAACTGACCATTCAGATAGACAATATCTTCCATGCGTTATTCCCCCTGTCTGATTGGGCTGTTGATATTCAAGAAATTGGCGATCAACGTATGCCCCACCTCAGTCATGATAGACTCAGGATGAAATTGAACGCCGTCAACACTATACTTTTTATGGCGAAGTCCCATAATCATGCCTTCTTGTGTCCGCGCAGTTATTTCAAGTTCACCCATATCCTGTTTGCACTCTACGATCAAAGAATGATAGCGTCCCCCTTTAAATGGACATGGTAAACCTTTGAGGATAAATTTGCCATCATGATAGATATCGGAACTTTTACCGTGAGTGGGGACAGGAGAATGAATTATTCTGTTACCATAGACGGAGCCGATACACTGGTGTCCCAAGCAGACTCCCAAAATAGGGATTTTGCCTGCGAATTTAATTATGACATCGGTAGAAATGCCCGATTCAAGAGGAGTGCACGGCCCTGGAGAAATGATAATATGCGAGGGCTGCAAATCGGCAATCTCATCAATAGTAATCTGATCATTTCGAAAAACCACCGGTTCTCCTCCTAACTCTCCTACATATTGTGCCAGGTTATAGACAAATGAATCGTAGTTATCAATGATTAATATCATCCCAACTCTTCCAACAGCCCAAGTGATTTCGCCAACGCTCGACCCTTGTCCAGTGTCTCCTGATATTCTGATTCCGGATCGGAATCGTAGACTATCGCCCCACCCACTTGAAAATACGCTCTGTTATTTTTAATAAGGAAAGTCCGAATTACGATGTTGAGATCCATAGTTCCGTTAAAACCCAAATAGCCAATGCTTCCAGTATAGATACTTCGTCGAGTGGGTTCCAGTTCATCAATGATCTCCATAGAACGAACTTTAGGAGCCCCGCTAATTGATCCGCCGGGAAAAGTAGCTTTAAGCAAATCGACACGGTTTACATGCTCCATTAGCTGACCAGTCACCGTGGAGGTTAGATGAAAAACGGTGGGATAGGTCTCGAGAATGGCTAACTCGGTGACCTTCACCGTTCCAAAGCGACAAACCCTGCCCAGATCATTCCTTTCCAGATCGACGATCATCATATTTTCAGCATGATCCTTGGCACTGGCTAACAATTTTCGCGCAAGCATTTGATCTTCTGTTCGATTTTTCCCACGGCGGATTGTTCCCTTGATAGGACGCGTTTCCACTCGATCGCCATCGAGTCGAAGGAATCTCTCCGGTGAAGAGCTGGCGATCTTTAGCTCATCGAAATCCAGATAGGCGGCAAAGGGAGCAGGATTTATCTGCCTCAGCCTCCAATAAAGCTCGTATGGCTGAATTGGCAGCCTGCTGGCGAAACGCTGTGATATATTAACCTCAAAGATATCACCATCGATAATATACTGCCTCGCCCGCGCTACCGCCTGAAGATAATCGTCATGAGTAAAATTAGAAGTAAGCTTGACATCCTTTGATCCGGTGTAGTTTTTTAAGTCTGTCTTCCGACCACCGTGTTTGTACGATTTTATTTGGTTTTTTAATTCATTCAACCGTTCTCTCGCTTTGACCCTTCTCGCTTTCTCTTCGATCTCAGGGAATCCGGTGGAAACAATAAACGTCTTTCGGAGAAGATGATCAACGACAAGCATCAGGTCGTAAAAACCAAAGAAACATTCGGGAAGATCAAGATCATCAACCGCAGTGATCGGCAGATTTTCAACAAAATGACAGAGATCGTAGCTGAAGTACCCTACCGCACCTCCGAGACAGGGAACCAGTGTAGTTCGAAAATCGAGACGATACATATCAAGATATCGATTAAGAATGTCAAATGGATTGCCTGTCTCAACAGTATGTCTCTCATCAAGGATGATTGTATTCGCGCTTCCCCGGGATTTGAGTAAAAGAAACGGCTGACTTCCCATAAGGGAATATCGTCCCAACTTCTGAGGATCAAGAGCGCTATCCAGCCAGAAACAGTAAGGTTGATCCCTAAAAATATCGAAAAGTCCCTCTTGAGGGATTATAGTTTCGACTTCTTCAATAAGAGGCAAATCAGGCCCTTTAAACATTTCAATAGTTTATCGTCTAAGCGATAGAAAAAACAATATTGGATATTTTTACTTCTTCGCCACTAGTATTGACATGCCTGTTATAACACCTGCTATAATAATTTCAAATAAAATGTAGGACAGCGTTGGTAGGAGAGCCTCTTTAGAATTGGAAAGAGCGCCGAAGGGGAAAGGTACCGTTACTCTGTATCGAAACTCTCAGGCTTAAGGACTGCCATAGGCTGAAAACCTCTGGAAAGACCTTCACGCAGGTGAAGGCGCCGAAGGGGTAGGTTCTGATAGAGCTGATCTCTCAGGTTAAAAAGACAGGGGCAACCGATAAGATTTCGGTTGCCCTTTTTTATTGATAAAAAATATTGAAGAGGAAACTATGGAATCTAGCGAACTTAAAAAGACTCCATTGAACCAGATGCATCGCAAGCTTGGGGCAAAGATGATGGATTTTGCCGGATGGGACATGCCCGTCTGGTATACATCCATACTTGAGGAGCATAAAGCAGTCCGCACCCATGCAGGCATATTCGATGTCTCGGATATGGGACGAGTTTGGGTAACAGGTAAAGGCGCCGGAGCATTTCTGGACAAGATGCTGACAAAGCCGCCGCAGAGCTTACCGATCGGCGGAGCTCAGCTATGCCTGTTATGTTTTGAAAATGGAGGGATACTGGACGACCTCTGGGTATATCGGGTGGAAACTGATAAATATCTTATCGTCTGGAACGCTGCCAAGATTGAAAGCAAACGCCAGTGGCTCGATAAATGGGCAGGCAAAAATCCCGATTTCCGTATCGATGACGTATCTGCGAAAACAGTCATGCTAGCCGTTCAGGGACCCTCCGTAGCCAAACTGGAATGTTTGAAAACCATCGCCGATCTCCCTCGCTTTGGTCATAAGGAAGCCGTCATCGGAGGGATTAAAGTATATGCGGCAAGAACAGGTTATACTGGTGAAGACGGTTTTGAGATCATCGCCGATATAGCAGATACAGTGCGTTTGTGGGAGCTGTTCACAAAGGCAGGAGTCAAACCATGCGGATTGGGATGCCGCGATATGCTGCGTCTGGAGGCAGGTATGATGCTCTGCGGACAGGATATGGATTCGAATACCAATCCATTCGAAGCGAGTTTGGGCTGGCTGGTGAATATGGAGGGCAGTGACTTCATCGGCAAGAAAGCTCTAATCGAGATAAAACAGAAAGGCATCAAACGAAAGCTCATCGGTTTTGAGATACAAGGAAGGGAAATAGCCCGCAACGGCTACAAAATATTCAAGTCCGGCAAAGAAGTAGGTGTGGTAACGAGCGGTGGCAACTCACCGATGCTCAATAAGAATGTCGGCTTCGGATATGTACCTGTCGAAATGGCCGATATCAACACCAGCATTGACATTATGATACGTAATAAGCCGGTACCGGCAAAAATTGTTAATAAAAAATTCTATAAAAGAGGAGGATAAATAATGACCCCAAAGAATTACAAATTCACAAAAGAACACGAATGGATTTGTCCCGATGGCAACAAAGGAACGGTCGGCATCACCGACTATGCGCAGCATGAGCTTGGTGATATCGTGTACGTTGATTTGCCATCACCCGGCGCCAAAGTGGCGCAATTTAAACGAATGTGCGAAATAGAGTCGGTAAAAGCAGTTGCGGAGTTCTTTGCTCCGGCAAGCGGTACGATCACTGAAGTCAACCAGGCTGCCATCGATGAACCAAAAATAATCAATGAGGATCCTTATGGTAAAGCCTGGCTGGTTAAGATTGAGATAAGCGACCCCGCTGAGCTCAATAATCTTATGAACAGCGATCAGTACGACGTGTACACTGCCAAGCTCACCAAAGAAATGAAGGAGTAAAGAGGAGGCAATCTATATGTCATCACCATATGTGCCCAATGTCGATGCTGACCGTCAAGAAATGCTGAAAGCCATTGGCGTCAGTACCGTTGACGAGCTTTTTAAGGATGTGCCTAAGAAGTTCCTCAATGCAGAATTTAAATTGCCGCCTCCTTTATCCGAGCTTGAACTTAAAGAAAAGCTGAGGCAAATAGCATCAAAGAACGTAAACACGGAAGAGTATGCCTGCTTTCTCGGCGCAGGGTTTTACCAGCATTTCATTCCAAGCGTTATCCACCATGTAACAGGCAGAAGCGAGTTCTATACTGCTTACACACCGTATCAGGCGGAAGCCAGTCAGGGAACATTACAGAGTATCTATGAATACCAGTCCATGATCTGCCAGCTTACAGGAATGGAGATAAGCAATGCCAGCATGTATGAATGTGGTTCAGCCGCCGCCGAAGCTGCACTAATGGCTTGCCGAATAACGAAGCGAAATAAAGTCGTCGTACTCTCCACGGTAAACCCACGATATTATGAGGTTATCAGCACCTATACCAGAGAGCATGGTATCGAACTGGAACGTGTTGATGCGGCATCGGCTGTAAAGCTCGGGCAAGATTATGCCTGCCTCATCGTGCAGTACCCGACATTCCTCGGCTATTTTGAAGACCTTGGCAGTTCCGTTCAAACAGCTCATGAGAGTGGGGCGTTGCTTGTTGCTATTGCATCTCCATTTGCTCTGGCGATGTATAAATCCCCGGGATCGTACGGCGCCGATATCGTTGTCGGAGAGGGGCAGGCCTTAGGAAATCCGATGAGTTTTGGCGGACCCGGTCTGGGCTTCTTCGCCTGTCGAAACGAGTATTTGCGTCAGATGCCGGGGAGACTCGTCGGAAAGACTGTCGATAGTGACGGCCAGCCCGGATTCGTGCTGACGATCTCAACCCGTGAACAGCATATCAAACGGGAAAGAGCTACATCGAATATCTGTACCAATGAGGGATTGGTAGCGTTGGCAACGATGGTATATATAGCAACGCTGGGTGAACAGGGACTTCGACATGTCGCTGAATTATGCTATCACAAGGCTCATTACGCCGAAAAAGAGCTCAGCAAGTTGAAAGGTTACTCATCGGCCTTTAATAAACCGTTTTTCAATGAATTCGTTCTTCGCTGTCCTCGCGAGCCGCGCCTGATTAACGAAGCGCTTTTTGAACAGAAAATTATCGGCGGGCTCGATATAAGCAACATAATTCCAAACGGTATGCTTATCTGCGTGACCGAGGTCAATACAAAAGCGGATATTGACCGGCTCGTGAAGGCAGCAGCAAGATTCTAAATGGAGAGGAAGAAATGAGACATCACTATGTACTACCCGATATAAGCAAGCCCGGCAAGATAGGGTGTAGTTTGCCAGCGCTTGATGTGCCCGCTTCCGATCTGCCATCGAAAGATGCGCTTCGCCAGGATCTGGCATTACCGCAGGTAAGCGAAGTAGAACTAATCCGATACTTCACCGACCTCAGCAGGTTGAACTACGGTCTGGATACTGGTTTTTATCCGCTGGGAAGCTGCACAATGAAATACAACCCTAAATTGCATGAAGATGTCGCCGTTCTATCAGGCTTTACTTCTGTACATCCGTATCAGCCTGACAAATCCGTTCAGGGAGCCTTACAGTTGATGTTTGAGCTGCAAGGATTATTGACTGAGATAACCGGCATGAATATGACAAGCCTGTCGCCAATGGGCGGCGCGCAGGGAGAGTTGGCCAATATACTCATGTTGAAAGCTTATTTCAGGGATAAAAAAGACCTGAAACGCAAGAGAATCCTTGTCCCTGATACCGCTCACGGTACAAATCCGGCTACCGCAGCAATGTGCGGATTTGAAATAACAGCGGTACCGTCAGATGCAGACGGCAATCTTGACCTCGAAAAGCTTAAATCCATGTTGAATGATGAGGTTATAGCAATTACGTTGACCATGCCGACAACGCTGGGGCTCTTTGACCCGCATATAGAGGAGATCAATCAACTGGTTCACAAATGCGGCGCCCTGCTCTGTGGAGACGGAGCTAATCTGAATTCGTTGATAGGGAAAGTCAAATTCGGCGATATGGGATTCGATTGTGTTCAGTTGAATCTCCACAAGACATTCAGCACACCTCATGGAGGGGGCGGTCCTGGTTCAGGCCCCGTCTGCGTAAAAGAGCATTTGGCTGATTTTCTGCCTTCACCGATCGTGGCAAAGCAAGGTGATGCCTACACCTTCATGACACCTTCAAAATCGGTCGGCCGTCTCGGCAGCGCCTACGGCAATTTTGGTGTGATAGTTAAAGCCTATGCCTATATTTTGTCACTCGGAGCAGCCGGTATGAAACAGGTCTCTGAGAATGCTGTCATCAACGCCAATTATATCAAGGAGAAGCTGAAAGACAGCTATTACCTCCCGTATGATCGCACATGTATGCATGAGGTCATTTTTGCAGAAAAATGGCAAAAGGCAGTAGGAATATCGACGATGGATGTAGCCAAACGTTTGCTTGATTATGGCTTCCATCCGCCGACAGTCTATTTCCCGCTTGTTGTCGAGGGCGCTCTCATGATCGAGCCTACGGAAACGGAAAGCAAGGAGACTCTGGATGCTTTCATTGAGGCGATGAAAACTATCGCAAAAGAAGCAAAAGAGAATCCAGATATCCTCCATTCCGCACCACATAACACGCCGGTAAAGCGTCTGGATGAGGTGGCGGCAGCCAGAAAACCTGACCTCCGCTGGAAAATGACAAAGTAAGAAAGCAAAGCGTAATAAGAGAGCACGATTTCTAATAAACAGGGATAATCGAACCGAGGAGTCAAATGATGGAAGAACGCGATATCATAGTAATAGGCGGCGGCCCCGGAGGCTATGTAGCCGCAATCCACGCCGCTCATTTAGGAGCCAAGGTAGCCCTTGTTGAAAAAGACAAATTGGGGGGCACCTGCCTTAACCGCGGTTGTATTCCGACAAAGGCATTGGTGCGAAGCGCTGAAGTTCTTCTCGATATAAAGAGAGCGGATGAATTCGGTATCGATGTCAATGGCGCAAGCGCCAATTTTCAGAAGATTATGTCCCGCAAGAGATCTGTTGTTGATCAGCTCGTCTCAGGCGTGGAACGGTTGATGACATCCAACAGGATAAGCGTTCACAGAGGCGCAGCTCGCCTTACGTCTCCGAACTCGGTAATGGTTAACGGTGAAGAACTGCACGCAAAAAAGGTGATCGTCGCCAGCGGCTCCGAATCGACTCTCCT
>DNCV01000040.1 GCA_003484395.1 Dehalococcoidia bacterium | reverse complement strand
GGCTACAGCATTGCCCACAGCCATGCCGATACGCCAACCGGTCATGTTATATGTCTTGGACAGAGAATGGAATTCTATACACACATCCTTTGCCCCCGACACCTGCAACACGCTGGGAGCCCTGTAGCCGTCGAACGCCACCTCGGTATACGGCGCATCATGACACAGCAGCAAATCATGCTTCCGGGCAAAATCGATCGCCTTCCCGAAGAAATCCAGCCCGGCAACTGCTCCTGTCGGATTATTCGGATAGTTAATCCAGATTATTTTCGACCGTTTCAGTATATCTGCGGGGATGTTATCCAGATCCGGCAGAAAGTCGTTCTCCGCCTTGAGCGGCATATAGTACGGCTCGGCGCCGGCAAGCAAGGCGCTGATCGAATAGACGGGATATCCCGGATCGGGCACAAGCGCTACTTCACCCGGGTCGAGATAGCAGAACGATATATGCCCGATGCCTTCCTTCGATCCAATCAGCGGCAGCACTTCTTTAGCGGGATCGAGAGCAACGCCGAATCGACGCTGGTACCATCCGGCAATCGCTTTGCGCAGCTCGGGCAGTCCATCAGTCTCGGGGTACCTGTGATTGACGGGATCATGAGCCGCCTCACAAAGCTTCTCAATGATCGCATCCGGCGTTTTAATATCCGGATCACCGATGGCAAAGCTGATAACATCGATCCCCTTAGCCCGTTTTTCCGCGATCTTTTGATTAATCGCAACGAATAAATACGGCGGCAATTTGTCAAGACGTACGGATGCTTTCATAATTGCCTCTTTATGCTCAATATTTTTACGGCCATATCCCGGCGAATACCTGCTCCGCCGGACCCCTCATCAATACATCGCCGGAACCTTGCCATGAGATAGTCAATACTCCTCCTGGTAACTTTATGTCAACAGTTTCATCGACGTAGCCTTTCAACATTGCCATTACGGCAACAGCGCAGGCTCCGCTGCCGCAGGCAAGCGTTTCGCCGACACCACGCTCCCAGACGCGAAGCTCTATTTCCTTTCGGTTGATTACCCTCGCCACCTCGAAATTGGTGTGCTGCGGAAAGATCGAATGATGTTCGACAACAGCACCCACCGCAGCCAGGGGAAATTCCGTTACTGCCTTCTTCTGAAAAAAAATGGCATGAGGGTTCCCCATGGAAACGAATGCTAATTTCAAATCGTTCTTCTCAACGGTAATTGCCGTCTCATGATACGATGCTGCATACTTCGGACTCCTCACCGATTTCAAATCAGGAGATGCCACAGGGATATCGGCGGCAGCGAATTTCGGGCTCCCCATCGCCACCTTTACCTTTTTTACAACGCCGCTTCGATCGCTGTAGGTTTCTACCTTTTTCCCCCCGGCAAGGGTCTCGATGCTGAAGATGCGCTTTTGCAGGATACCGTGATCACGCACGAATTTGGCAAAACAGCGCAGCCCGTTGCCGCATGTCTCCGCTTCGGAGCCATCTGCATTAAAGATGCGCATCCGCAGATCGGCAACCTTTGAATCGAGCGCCAAAATGAGGCCATCGGCGCCGATGCCGAAATGTCGATCGCAGATCTTTTGTGCAATCGACGGCCAGCGCATATGCTTCATTTCACGCGCATCGATCACCACGAAATCGTTACCGGCGCCATGCAGTTTAATAAAATTCATTTCCAATTTCGTTTCTCTTCGCCTTTTCCACAAATTCGTACAACAGCGCTATTATACCACGATAGTTGGTTTCGCCTGCGGTAAACCAGTGAATCCTGCTATCGTTCAACCTGAACCACGCATACTGGCGACGGGCAAAAGCATGTGTCTTCGTTTTAATCTGCCTGACCGCCTCCTCCAGTCCGATTTCACCGGCAAGCCAGGCATATATCTGTTTATAGCCGATACTGGACATCGACGGAAGGTCGCGTTGATATCCCCTGGACTCCAGCATCTTCACCTCGTCAATGAGCCCCTGTTCTATCATGTCGTCTACTCGATTGTCAATCATCCTGTACAATGCTTCACGTTCTGCGGTCAGACCGATAACCAGAACCGGGCAGATCGGCAGGCCTTTTTTCTGCAATGTCGATGGCTGCCGGCCGGTGACATGCGATATCTCCAGCGCCCTGATTATTCGTCTGAGGTTTCCCTGCAGAATTTTGGCGGCAGCTTCTGGGTCCACCTCCTCCAGCATCCGGTAGACGAAAGCCGTTCCCTTCTCATGCGCCTCGGCTTCAAGCTTTTTTCTAAATACGGTGTCAGGCGGAACGCGAGGCACATCCCAGCTTTCCAGCAGGGACCAGACGTACAAGCCGCTGCCGCCGACAAGCAGTGGCAGGTTTTCGCGCTGCTGAATCCCGCCTATAATGTTCAAAGCGGCGTTTCTATATAAGGCAACACTGTACGGTTCGTCAGGGTTAACGATATCGAACAGGTGATGAGGTATTGCCTCGAAATCTCGCTTGTTCGGTTTCGATGTGCCGATATCCATAAAACGGTATATCTGACGGCTGTCTCCGTTGATGATTTCGCAGTTGAATTCGCGCGCAATGGCCAGTGACAGAGAGCTTTTACCGACAGCAGTCGGGCCGACAATAGCGATCAGACACTTCATGTCAGGGATGGCTGTGCGCAGCTTTGTTGACAATCGTAATAAAATCGTTGGCCTTTAAACTGGCGCCGCCGACCAGCCCGCCGTCGATATCCGAACGGGAGATGAACTCTGTAATATTGTCGGGAGTAACGCTGCCACCGTAAAGAATTCTCACAGCATCCGCAGTTGCCGCATCCCATAACCCGGCTATCGTTTCGCGAATCAGTTTGCACGTTGTATCGGCCTGGTCGCCTGTGGCTGCTTTGCCGGTACCGATCGCCCAGATAGGTTCATAGGCAACGACAATGCCGGCATTTGCCGAAATGCCGGCAAGCCCGTTACGCACCTGTGCACTGATATAGGCTTCCGTTTTATTGCTCTCCCTGACATCAAGCGCTTCGCCGACGCAGAATATCGGCGTCAGACCTGCAGCAATGGCAGCTTTAAGCTTTTTGTTGACAATCTCATCGGTTTCGCTGAAATATTGACGGCGCTCCGAATGGCCGATGATGACGAAATCGCACAGATCTCGGAGCATAATGGGAGATATCTCTCCGGTATACGCCCCCTTGCTCTCAAAATAAACGTTTTGGGCGCCGAGTTTAATCGATGTTCCTCTGGTCAGCTCCGCTACCGCACTCAGAGAGACGAACGGAGGGCACAAGACCCTGTCGACACCCGCAAGCTGGTCTATCTCCGGTTTAATCGCCTTGACCAGAGAGACCGCTTCGGCAACAGTCGTATTCATTTTCCAGTTAGCTGCAATCAGTGGTATTCTCATATTTTTTACACTCCGCTAACTAAATCCTTGTTGAGCAGCGCCTCGACTCCAGGTAACTTTTCACCTTCTAAAAATTGCAGGCTGGCCCCACCACCTGTGGAAACATGGGTAAGTTTATTGACAAGTCCCATCTCCTGAGCAACTTCTGCAGTCGAGCCACCACCAATTACCGTTGTTGCCATATTGCGGCTGGCAATGAGTTCCATCATTTCGCGAGTGCCCTTGCTGAATTCAGGAACTTCATAGATACCCATAGGCCCATTCCAGAAAATAGTCTGGCAGGTCCGCAGACGTTGAGAGAATAGCTCTCTTGTTTCGAGTCCAATATCAACAATATATGCATTCGAAGGAATCGCGTTGACCGACACCGTATTAAGATTGGAACATACGTCAATTTTGTCCGAAACCATCACATCGACAGGGAAGAGAAATTCTACACCGTATTGCTGCGCAGTTAAAACCAGTTGTTGCGCCAGATTAATTTTATCCGGTTCAATCAATGAACGACCTATTTCATGCCCCTGATTTTTCAAAAAAGTAGCGGCCATACCGCCGCCGATAAGCACCATATCCACTTTATCGAGTATATTCTTTATCAATTTTATCTTATCACTCACTTTGGCGCCGCCAAGCAGCGCAGCAAACGGATGCCGTGGTGTTGCCAATATATGATCAAGGCTGTTGATCTCCTTTTCCATCAGAAAGCCGGCATAAGCCGGCAGATAATGCGCTACGCCCTCTGTCGATGCATGAGCACGATGTGCAGTCCCGAAAGCGTCATCAACGTAGATATCAGCGAGATGTGCCAGCTTCTTTGCGAATGCAGGATCATTGGCTTCCTCTTCGGGATGGAACCGGAGGTTCTCAAGAACTAAAATCTCGCCATTTTTAAGACTGTTTACCATTGTGGTGACTCTAGAACCGATACAATCATTTACCGTTTTAACTGGGAGATTGAGCAAAGTAGATAATTCCCTGGCAATGGGAGACATTTTCAGCTTCTCTACAACCTTTCCGTCCGGACGCCCCAGATGAGAACAGATTATTACCCTGGCTTTCCTGTTGATAAGATACTGTAATGTCGGTAATGACTCACGAATACGGCTATTATCTGTGATGCTATTATCCTGTTTACTCAACGGCACATTAAAATCAACTCTGACCAGCACTCTCTTGGAAGCAAGCTCACGGATATCTCTGATCGTTTGTTTCATCATTTCTCATTACCCGTTATTTGTTCAAGTCTTTTTTTATTTTCATGATACTGGAAATAGCTTGCGTCGCAAATTCATAAACGTTTGGTCCAAGCCTGTCTGCCGTAGCGATTTCCGAATTGTAATCAATAAATCCTAAAATTTCAAAGCCTTTGAGATGGTCGGAAATAAATTGCTCATCGTTGCCGGATAAAATTTTTGAGCCGATTACGTAGCATCGCTTAATACCGATATCAGCAGCAAGTTTTTGAAAAATCCGCATGCAGTATAAAGGAATACGATGAGTAAAAGCAACTTTATCATCATAAGTGCATTGAACACAGTTCTTTGATTTTTTTTATCAGGTGAGCTAAGCTATAAAATCGATTAGTAATATTTTCTACATGTCTATGTGAACTCATGATTATGGATTAATGGTAATATTTATTGATAATGAAAAATAATCGTTCGCTCATTGCTCTGGTTATTCTGATACTTCCGCTCGCTACCTCGCTTTTACTTCCATCAATTGCAGATGCGGCGAGCATTACCCTGGATCGTCCTTCAGGTGCAGTTGGCACAACCGTCGTTGTCTCAGGAACCGATTTTGCCGGTCAACTCGCAACAATATACTTCGATGACAAAAAGGTTATGTCAGATATTCCTGTGTCTGCTTCTGGCGACTTCTCCCAAGCGATAACTGTCCCGTCCGGAGCCAATGGTGAACATACTATTAGAGTTACAGACAGCAGCAACTGGTCAGGCAGCGCCGCCACAATTAAATTTACCATTGTTCCCGGTATCAGTATCTTTCCAAATTCAGGGAAATATCTTTCAAGGATAAATATCAACGGTAACGGTTTTCCCATATATGAAACCGATATTAAGATAACCTGGGACAATACTATCCTGAATATTTCACCCATCGTTGCCGACAAACAGGGGAAATGGTATTACGATTTCGAAATTCCAAATGCAGTAGCAAAAGGGGAACATTTTTTAGGTGCATTCAGCAAAACCATTCCGGCCGACCAAATTACAAAAATGCCTGTTATTGTGGTCCCATGGGCAAAAATTACACCGACGTCAGGTCCTGTCGGCACGAAAATCAATGTGAATGCTTGGGGCTTCAGGGTCGGCGAAGATGGGATCACGTTGACATACGATGATCAGATTATGATCTACAACATCAACGCCAATGCTGAAGGTTCAGTTATCAATGACCAGGACAAGAGAATAGGCGATACTACTGAGAAGCCGATCTTTGTTGTGCCTCCAAGCGCTCAGGGCGTTCACAAGGTTGGAATATTCGGCAGCAGCTTCACCCCCAGAGGTATTTTTGCCGATATGGATTTTGTGGTAACACCCAGCATTGAAATAGACCCGAAAACAGGGAAAGAGGGGACTCAGGCAACAATCAAGGGCTTTGGATTCGCACAAAACGACAGCGTAACACTAAGTTTCGATACGACTGTTCTAAAGCAAACCGGCGTAGCTGATGCTACCGGCAGCTTTTCAGTTGTATTCGATATTCCACAAAGCGCAACAAAAGATCATACGATTACTGCAATCAGCAGCAAGGGACAATCTGCAAAGACAACATTCACGTCTGAAAAAACCGTGTCACGGGAAGTAAAACTGGTTTCTCCTGCAGAGAAAGCAGAATTCACCTTCTTTAACTCAGCGTGGGAGGTATTCGTCGGGACCGCCAAATATTTATTCGGCGTCTTCGATTATCTTAATGGCACACAGAGAACAGGATATGAATCGGCATCCATTGTCTTCGACTGGTCTGATATCGGACTGCAGGAGATAAGTTATGTTATTGAAATCGCATCGACAAGCAATCCCTCAATGCCGGTTCTGACAAAAGAAGTGAAAGGTAAATCGGAATATTCATTATCAGGCAACGACTCTCTGCCCACCGGTACCTACACATGGAAAGTTAAGAGTAGATATGATGGCGCCGATGGACAATGGTCGGAGAGCAGGACATTCAACATCACAGCAATGTCCGGACGTGTCTGGTTATTTTCAGTTGCGATCACTGTTCTCGCACTCGCTGCAATAATCTTTATTGTACTCCTGATACGTGCTAATATGCGGCGATATTAACACACACAAAATCATTGGGATACATTATTGGGATACATTATGTATAGGCATTTCTTTGTCATTCAGGTAGGTTTGTGAATCATGTTAGATAAATTAGCAGCACTTGAAAAACACTATGATGAGCTTACTCATCTTATGGCTCAACATGAGGTTGTTTCCGATCTACCTCGTTTACAGACACTGGCAAAAGAGCGTGCCGCGATTGAAGATATCGTTAATAAATATCGCCAATACCAGTCAACCGCAGATGAAATTAAAGAAACCGAAGCGATGCTTGAAGATACCAAAGATCAGGATATGGTACTTCTGGCAAAACAGGAGCTTACTCAACTGAAAACACGTCAAGAATCAATACTGCAGGATTTAAAGGTATTGCTGCTGCCGAAGAGTGATGATGATAAGAAAGGCGCTATAGTGGAGATAAGAGCAGGCACCGGCGGTGAAGAAGCAAGCCTGTTTGCTGCTGATCTCTATCGCATGTACAGCCGCTATGCTCAAATAAAAGGATGGCAGATAGAGATTATTGATGTCAACCAGACCGAAGTGGGAGGATTAAGAGAAGTAGTATTTGAAGTGGATGGAAAAGGTAGTTATAAACGTTTGAAATTTGAACGGGGAGTACATCGTGTGCAACGTGTGCCGAAGACAGAGGCCTCGGGCAGAATACACACATCAACAGCAACGGTGGCTGTTTTGCCCCAGGTAGAAGAAGTTGAAGTTACTATTAACCCCGATGATCTGAAATTGGAATTCTATCGAAGTGGAGGCGCCGGAGGGCAGAACGTAAATAAGGTAACGACTGCTGTTCGTATTACACACATCCCAACCGGCATAGTGGCACAATGCCAGGATGAGCGTTCCCAATTAAGAAATAGGCAGAAGGCGATGGCTGTGCTTCGTGCAAGATTGTTTGATATTGAACAACAGAAACAGGCGGAGGAGACTACCGAGCAACGTCGCTCACAAATAGGATCAGGGGAACGTTCGGAAAAAATACGGACATATAATTATCCTCAGGATCGCATCACTGACCATCGCATAAACCTGACACTTCATAACCTTCCACGTATTCTTGGCGGCGATATGGATGAGATGGTCAATGCTCTTTCCGAGGCAGAGAGAGCACAACAGCTTCAAAACGTTCTCTCATGACAACAGGAGAGCTGCTGAGAAAAACAGCCGCCAGGCTAAAACATCATGGCATAGAAGATCCGCAGATCGAAGCCAGGATATTACTTGGGCATGCAGTTGAATTATCCCCCGAAAGGCTTCTGGCATCTCTCGAGAAGCGCCCGACACAATCTCAAATTGAGAAACTGGAACAATTTATTCTTCGGCGCATATTACATGAACCGATAGCGTATGTTATTCGGCAGAAGGACTTCTACGGACTAAGTTACTATATCGATCATCGTGTGCTTGTTCCCCGTCCTGAAACAGAGTTACTCGTAGAAAAAGCGCTTGATTTTGCACGGAATAGACAGTTTAAAAATGGTATTAAAATCGCAGATATCGGAACAGGCTCCGGCATCATCGCTATCAGTCTGGCCTCACATTTAAAAGAGAGTGCCATTTTTGCCACTGATATCAGTGCGCCTGCACTTGAAGTTGCCAGCATTAACTGTAAAAAACATAACGTCGAAAAACAAATTACGTTTTTACACGGAGATTTACTGAATCCATTAACACAACCTGTCGATATGATAGTAGCCAATTTACCATATATCGTTAAATCTGCGATAGATGCTCTTCCACCGGAGATACGATGCTTCGAACCCATTATAGCGCTAGACGGAGGCGATGACGGGCTGCGTTCCATTGAGATGGTGTTACAGCAAGCACGCCAGAAAATCAATCCTGACGGCTGCATTTTGATGGAGATTAGCCTTGGACAGCGATCACTGCTGGCACATATCGTCCAAAGGTATTTTCCGAATGCTCCTGTCACTTTTTACAAAGATCTCGGAGGTATAGATCGAGTCGTACAAATCGAGTTCAACAAGAGTGTTTAAACAAGAGTGTTTAAACTGTTAGGAAAAGTTGAAAAGTGG
>DNCV01000054.1 GCA_003484395.1 Dehalococcoidia bacterium | reverse complement strand
GGAGCTTCGTTGAATCGCCGACCTCTATGGCGGGTAGATCGGCAGCATCAACTTTGATGATCGCTATGTCAGCGACCGGGTCTCGATATATATGCTCCTGACCCGTTTCAAATGTCCTTCCGTCGGATAGTTTGACAATGATCGTCTCTGCGCCTTCGACCACATGATTATTCGTGATGATCATACCGTTTTTATCGATAATCCATCCCGACCCTGCGCCCTCCTGTTCCTGGCTTCCGATAAATACGTTCTGGATAATCGCCCTTGTTGTGATCGCCACTACTGAAGGGATCGCTTTTTCAACGACATCAGCGATACTGGGCAACGTTGGCGCATTTATTGATGCAGGAGATTTCCATGCAGGGTTGATAGGGTTTATCGGTGTGGATGACACGACCGGTGACGGCGTTGGTTGAGGCATAGTAGATGATGTGTCAAATGTAATAACGCACCCTGTGAACAGTATAATCAGGATGAGCAGTATGCTTATCGATACAGTACGAAAAACTGTTTTTGTCATGATTATGATCTCCTTTGCTTCTAGGGCAAGTTCACTATGTAATGATTGTAGCATAGGGGTATACTGCTAGCAAAGAAATGGGGGGAGCGCGCAGGAACTGCGTCACCCCCCCCCATTGGCGAGTAATAGCAGAGCAGACTATCCTACTTTGGGCAGGTCGGCGAGAGCTTTCTTGACAAGCTCTTCGGGGTATTCGTAGTTTACGAGTTTACCTGCGAAGTACGCCTGGTAAGCGCTCATATCGACGAGACCATGTCCGCTGTGGTTGATGAGAATGGTTTTCGCTTCACCTGATTCTTTGCATTTCAATGCTTCATCGATGCAGACTCTAATAGCATGGTTTGTTTCCGGAGCGCTGATGAATCCCTCAGTTCGAGCGAACTGGATGCCAGCTTCAAAGGTTTCGAGTTGATTGACAGCTCTGGCTTCGACCAGGCCGAGTTTGTATAGATGCGAGATGAGAGGAGCCATGCCGTGGTAGCGAAGGCCGCCGGCGTGGACAGGAGGCGGCATGAAACTGTGTCCGAGAGTGTACATCTTTAGCAGCGGTGTCATCATCGCCATATCGCCAGAATCGTAGGCGTACGGGCCTTTCGTTAGTGTAGGACAGCTTGCCGGCTCGACATAAATGACACGTAATTTCGGCTTCTTCTTCATAAGCTTATCTTTCAGGAAGGGGAAAGTAAGACCTGCGGCATTTGATCCGCCACCGACGCAGCCGATGATGATATCGGGGTAGCAATCGGCCATCTCCATCTGCTTCTGGGCTTCCTCTCCGATGATCGTCTGATGCAGCAATACGTGGTTGAGAACGCTGCCTAATGAATAGTGTGTATCATTTCGTGATACAGCTTCTTCAATTGCTTCGCTGATGGCGAGGCCGAGGCTGCCTGCGCAGTCAGGGTCTTTGGCCAGCATATCACGTCCCGTTTTGGTCAGATTGCTGGGGCTTGGCACACATTTTGCGCCCCATGTTTCCATCATAATGCGGCGATACGGTTTCTGCTCGTAGCTTACTTTCACCATGTAAACCATGATTTCAATACCGAAGAAGCTGCCGGCAAAGGACAGCGCCGAACCCCATTGTCCGGCGCCGGTCTCGGTGGTGATGCGCTTTATACCCTCTTTCTTATTATAATATGCTTGAGGAACTGCGGTATTCGGTTTGTGACTTCCAGGAGGGCTTACGTCCTCGAATTTGAAGAAGATTTTCGCAGGAGTATCGAGCGCTTTTTCCAGTCTATAAGCGCGGACGAGGGGTGTTGGCCTCCATATTCGATAGACATCCTGTACTTCCTCGGGGATTTCAATATAACGTTCCTGGCTCATCTCCTGCTTGATAAGCTCCATGGGGAATAGAGGCGCCAGGTCGGCGGGTCCCAGCAGCTTGCCTGTGCCCGGATGCAACGGGGGTGGTAATGGTTCGGGCAAGTCTGCCTGAATGTTATACCATTTCGTTGGCATATCTTTCTCTTCCAATAGGAATTTGGTTAAGGGTTTTTTACTCATCGTTCATTTCTCCTGCTTATAGTTTGTTTTGTTATATAGAATACACTTCGCTTTATCGGATGTATTATTATGCGGCCACTCATGGCCAGTTTTTCTGAAATCGCATCATTGCCATCCTCCTGCAAATTTATTCCAAACAAAAAGCCTCTCGCCTAAGGGGCGAGAGGCTTCAGCTTCGCGGTGCCACCCTTGTTCGGTTACGCAACCATCTTTTTCAGGTACGGCTCTTTTTCAACAGATATACCCCGAGTTATGATAACGCTTCTCTTTGCGTCACAACCTACATATACTCAATAGAGATATTTCGGTTTGCAGCTCCCAAGCCCATTCTGTCTTTGCGCCGGCATCAGCTTTCACCTTGCCTGACTCTCTGTGGCTTCGCTGAAGACATACTATTCCTGTTCTCAGCCTTTAAAAATATTTAATTAGAGGAGATTGTAGACTTCTTTTTACTATTCTGTCAAGTTTAGGTCTTCAGGCTTGCCATCGCCGCTCTACTCAATATCATAAATGAATATCAAATATTAACAACCCTCAGAAGTGATCGTGAACTTGCCTGGTGGTTCCGGGATAGCCTCTATTATTACCAAGGAATCGGCTGAACATCTTAAACTGAAGAGGGGAGCGGAGGTATACGCTGTCATTAAAGCGTCCAATGTGATGATTGCCGTCGATTAACTGCATTCTTCTCGATACTTCACTGCGTGATAACTCGAAGAACAGAAGTATGTATATCGGGGTGAGGCAGTACTTCGCTATTGCTTCGGCACAGGAATAGTGGTGCCGGTAGCAACGGCAATGAGTTTGCCAATCTGATTGTGGACGGTTATCTCCGATACGCAGAATCTCTTGCCTTCACGGACAACATGACATTCTGCGGTCAGTTTGTCGGATGATTCCGATTTATCCACAAAATGGATGTTGAACTGGACTGCTATATTTGGGGTAATGACCGAGTTGCTGCCGTAGGCGAATGCCTGATCGGCAAGAGCCATGATCATTCCACCGAAGGTAAACCCGTTGAAAGTCAAATATTCGGGGCGCAACTTCATCGATACTTTTGCATAGCCGCGCGATAGCTTTACCAGTTTTGTATCGAGAAAAGAGGAAACAGGCTCGTTTTTTGCTGCCTTTCTTAATTTGGCAAGACGTTCACTGTCTTCGTTTTTTAGTTGCGACATCGTATGCTAATCTTAGCAGAGCTTAAATATTTTCGCCACTTCTCTAAAGCCGTTGAGCGATCCCTGCAGCGTTTTATCTTCCATACAGTACGAGGCGCGGAAGTATCCGGGCGTGCCGAATCCTGTCCCGGGCACAACGAGCACATTGTGTTTTTGCAATTCCTCGATGAAGTCAAACTCATTGGTTGTGGGCGATTTCGGGAATATGTAGAACGCCCCTTTCGGTTTCACTATGAAGTAACCCATGTCGACAAGATTGGAATACAGAAGGTCGCGCTTACGCTGATATTCAGCTATGGAGACGGTTATGCCTTGCACGTTGCGGATAACAAACTGCATAATTGCCGGAGCATTGACAAAGCCGAGCGTCCGGTTGCAGTAAACAAATCCATCCATGAGGTCTTTGTGGTGGGGACATTCGGGATGTATTGCAATGTAACCGATCCTCTCACCCGGCAGTGCAAGATCTTTCGAATACGAGTTGGCGATGACGGTGCGTCGATAATATTTGAATACGGAAGGCACCACTGTGCCGTCGTAGACGATCTTCCTGTAGGGCTCATCGCTGATGAGATAAAGCTCGCCACCAAGCTGGCGCTCTTTTTTCTCCAGAATCTGCGATATATCGTGAATTGTCTGCTCGTCATAGACAGCGCCAGACGGATTGTTCGGGGAGTTGATGATTACAGCTTTGGTCTGCTTCGTTATCGCTGCTTCCAGTTTATTTAGATCGGGGATGAACTGTTCGTCCGTCGGCAAAATTTTAACGCATCCGTTGTGATTGTTGACATAATGCGTATATTCGGCGAAGAACGGTGCAAAGATGATGACCTCCTCGCCCCTATTGAGGATCGTTTTTAAAATGCAGTTGAGCGCGGCTGCAGCGCCGGTGCTCATCATGATGTCGTTTTGGGAGAAATTCACACCCATATCCTGGGAAAGCTGCTGTGCTACAGATGCCCTTGTCTCGGGGTATCCAGCATTTTCCATGTAGCGGTGCATGCCGGGAACGGGATTTTGCACAATACGTTTCAGTTCGGCATCAAATTCAGGAGGAGGCTCCATGGTCGGATTGCCGAGGGTTAGATCGAAAACGTTATCAACACCGACTTTCTTTTTCAGTTCGAGTCCGATCTCAAACATCCTCCTGATCCAGGAGCTGCTGGACATGCTTTCACGTACGTTATCCGATACCGACATGTTTTATTACCTCTCTGCCCTTATCGAAAGCTTTGAAGTTAAGCTCGCGTATCTTTTCAGGAATTCGATGGGCTATCGCCTCTTTCCAGGTCAGGATATCGATGGGGAGAAACGTGGAGATGCAGCCCATCATGATAGTATTCAGCGTGCGAGCGTCTCCAAGCCGATGTGCCTGATCGGTGCCATTTACAAAGTACACGCGGCCGGTGATTTTTTTAAATGCGGCGAGTATTTCTTTATCGTTCGGGTATCTGCTTGTACCAAGTCCAACCGACAGAGGAGGCACGGCGAGATCGTTGATGATGGCGATGCCTCCCGTCCGAAGGTAGGCGCACCAGCGGATCGCCTCCAGCTTTTCAAAGGCGATGAGTATATCAACATCGCCTTCGGCAATGAGGGGTGCATAAACGTGATCACCAATTCTTATGTGGCTGATAACGCTACCGCCGCGCTGCGCCATGCCCAGTGTATCGGTTTTCTTGATATCGTACCCGGCGAGGAGCGCTGCTTCCCCGAGTATATCGCTTGCCAGTATCGTACCCTGTCCACCGACACCCGTCATAAGAATCTCCTGTTTTATCACTACATTTATCCTTTTGCTGTTGTTTTGGCCGGTTCGATGGCGTGGTGGGGACATACCTGCCGGCAGACGGAGCAGACATCGCCGATGCAAAGCGTCGGCTCTATGAAGATTTTATCCTTTACTTTTTGAATAGCAGGACAACCGATCTTGAGACAGGTTTCACATGATGTGCACGTTTCATAATCGATAACCATTGGTATCGATCTTCTCCGTGTTTTCGTCGGGCAATCACCGCGTACGATGACTACCGAAAGTTGCTCATTGCTGATACAGCTTTTCAGTGTGTTGCGAAGCGCTTTAAGATCGAAGGCATCGACAACCTGCACATCTTTAACACCGAGGCCGCGAACAATCTGTTCGTTGTCTACTGCCTGCGTTTCAACGCTTTTAGCGGACTTGCCGGTGCCCGGATGCTCCTGGTGTCCGGTCATGGCAGTCGTTGAATTATCGAGGATGATAACGGTTATTTTACTGTTATTGTAGACGGCATCGACCAGTCCGGTAATGCCGCTGTGCAGAAATGTGGAATCGCCGATGACCGCGACGACTTTTCTGCCGATATTTGCCTTCTCTATACCCAGTGCCGTGCCGATGCTGGCGCCCATGCAATCGGCTGTATCCATACCATAGAGCGGCGGATAGGTTGCCAGTGTATAGCAGCCGATATCTCCGGTGACGATGATCTCCGGCTCTTTCGATTTGTCGGACAAACGCGACCGCTTGCCCAGGATATTCAATGTGTAGAAGACGCCTGAATGAGGGCAGCCGGGACAGAGCAGCGGCGGCCTGCCGGGAAGCGGCGGCAATGTTCCGGTTAAAGTATCCGCGGATTTCCCTTTGACCAATCCCTCTTTAATCGCGGCTTCACGCACTATTTGTGTGTTTAGTTCACCGATTCTAGGTATAAACTCCTTGCCGGTGACTGCGATGCCCATTGCGAGGATGGCATCCTGTAAAAACGGGTCGAGCTCTTCAATGACGATGGCACGATCGACGCCGTTGCAAAACTCTCTTATCATCTTTTTCGGGGGCGGATACGTCATGCCCAGCTTCAAAAACGAAGCAGTGTGGAAGACCTCGCGAGCGTATTGATAGCTGACACCGCTGGTGATAATGCCCAGCTTTTTATCACCCCATGATATCTTATTGAACGGGAATGTTTCTGTGTATGCTGCCAGTTTCACCAGTCTGTCTTCGACAAATGGTCGCCTGAATCTGGCGTTGACCGGGAGCATCACATATTTCTGAACGTTATGTTCAAAGCCGATCCTCTCAGTCGGCACCTTGCGTGTTCCTGTCACTTCTACCAGCGAGTTGGAATGTGCGATTCTGGTGGTGAGCCGGACGATGGCCGGCGTATCGAACTCCTCGCTGATACTGAAGGCATATGCCATCATGTCGTACGCCTCCTGGCTGTCCGATGGCTCTATCATCGGCACCTTGGCAAACGGCGCGTAGTGCCGGTTATCCTGCTCGTCCTGTGAGCTGTGGATTCCGGGATCATCGGCAGAGATGATAACAAGCCCGCCGTTGACACCGGTGATGGCGGCGGCCATGAATGGGTCGACAGCAACGTTCAACCCAATATGCTTCATCGAGACGAGCGTGCGTCTGCCGGCATAGGCCGAGCCGATGCCGATCTCCATAGCCACCTTTTCATTGGTTGCCCACTCGGCATTCAGGTCATGGTGTTTAGCGAGATTCTCCAGTATCTCCGTGCTCGGTGTGCCGGGGTATGCCGCTGCTACCATGATGCCGGCATGGTAAGCGCCAAGGGCAACGGCTTCATTGCCGGACAGCAGTTTCTTTGTGGTACCTGTCAACGTTTTCGACATAATCGGAATTATCCTGATCTTCGTATCTACGGAATGATGTGTAAAACCTCATTATAATAATATGCTGTTGAGGCAAACGTCAAACCAGCACAGAATTATGAGGAAATGATGCTTGTTTTGTATAGATATGCCTTGATTCGGTATAATTTCCCGTACATTTTAGCGAGGTGATAATTGTGCTGAAGACGCATAGCTGCGGCGAGTTGAGAAAGAAAGATGTCGGCCAAAAAGTGACGCTGGCAGGGTGGGTGCACAGGCGGCGCGACCACGGCAACCTGATCTTTATCGATTTGAGGGACAGGGAAGGGCTGACGCAGGTGGTGTTCAATTCGGAGCTTTCAAAGCAGGCGCATGTGCTCGGCAACTCGCTTCGAAATGAATATGCGATTCAGATCATCGGCGAGGTCGTCGCCAGGCCGGAGGGCACGATAAACACGAAGCTGCCAACCGGTGAAATTGAGGTCAACGCCACGTCTCTTAAAATCTATAATGCATCGAAAACTCCTCCTTTTTATATCAATGAGGATGTCGATGTTGATGAAAACCTCTGCCTGAAATATAGATATCTCCATCTCAGGCGGCCATCGATGCAGCAGAACATCATACTGCGGCATAAGGTGGTCAAGCATATGTGCGACTTCCTCGATGACCGCGGTTTTCTGCAGATCGAAACGCCTATTCTGATCAAAAGCACTCCCGAAGGAGCGCGTGATTTTCTGGTTCCGAGCCGCATCCATGCGGGTGAGTTTTATGCGTTGCCGCAATCGCCGCAGCAGCTTAAACAGCTTCTCATGGTCTCCGGATTTGAGAAGTATTATCAGATAGCCCGTTGCTTCAGAGATGAAGATTCCCGTGCTGACCGGCAGCCGGAGTTTACACAGCTTGATATCGAGATGAGCTTCGTTGAGGAGGAGGACATACTCAAACTCCTTGAAGATATGTTCACCTCTCTGGTAAAGGAGGTGAAACCTGAGATAAAGGTATTAACGCCGTTTCCGCGGCTGACCTATGCGGAGGTGATGAGCCGTTACTGTACCGATAAACCCGATATCCGTTTCGGGATGGAAATTAAGGATATCACCGATATCGCTGCGAAATCCGAGTTCGCTGTTTTCAAGTCTACCGTTCAGAGCGGCGGCAAGGTGAAAGGCATCTGTTTGCCGGGCTGTGCACAGTACACCCGCAAGCAGATCGATGAGCTGACTGATCTGGCACGATCGTATGGCGCCAAAGGATTATTGCCGTTTGCCCTGGCTCCGGAGTGCACTCACGATATTTCCCAGCTTTCTATCGATCACGTAAAATCGGTGGCTGCCAAATATATGACCATCGAAGGGATGATCGCGATGCTGCAGAGATTTGATGCAAAGCCTGGTTCCCTGCTGCTTATCGTTGCCGATCAATCGAATGTGACGGACAAAGTGCTCAATGAGCTAAGACAGGCGATGGGGAATCGCCTCGGCCTCATCGATCCCAATCTGATGGCCTTTGCCTTCGTGGTCAATTTCCCTCTGTTTGCCAAGAACGAGGAGACGGGCGGGTGGAATTCGATGCATCATCCCTTCACCGCGCCGGTTGAAGAGGATATTCCTCTCATCGATACGGATCCCTGCCGTGTGCGTGCCCGCCACTATGACATCGTCTGCAACGGGTATGAATTATCCAGCGGAAGCATCAGGATTCATACGAGAGAGATGCAGGAGAAGATATTCGGGCTTCTCGGATATAATAAGGAACAGGTGCAGATTCAGTTCGGTCATCTGCTGGAGGCATTCGATTATGGTGCACCGCCGCATGGCGGCATCGCTCCCGGAATCGACCGTCTGGTGATGATCCTTGCCGGAGAGAAAAGCATCAGGGATGTCATTGCATTCCCGAAGAATCAAAGCGCAATGGATTTGATGCAGGGAGCCCCGTCACCGGTATCCGATACACAGTTAAAGGATTTACATTTATCATTACGAAAAGAATGATAGTATGATCGTGATTACAGATATCTGCATCGCATGATGTATAATTACTGAACGAGGAAATTGAGAAATGAAAGTATCTTGTGAACCTATTGAACAATGTCAGGTGGCCCTCAATATTGAAGCTGAAGCTATTGAGCTTGATAAATATATGAAGCTCGCCTATAACCACCTTGTCGGCCGCGTTGCTGTCCCCGGATTCCGTAAAGGCAAAACGCCGCGATCCATTCTGGAACAGCATATCGGCAGGGGCGCATTTTTACAGGAAGCCATGGAACATATGATTCCTGATCTTTGTTCCGAGGCGCTGAAGGATCAGAAAATCGAGGCAATCGATCAGCCGTCGATCGAGGTGATTCAATCTGAACCTGTCAAATTCAAAGTAGTTGTTCCCATTAAGCCGAGCGTTAAGCTGGGCGCTTACAAAGATATCAGAATTGAGTTAGTTAAGAAAGAGATCACAGATGATGATGTCGAGAAAACGCTCGAGCAGTTTCGATCGCAAAAAGCGACGCTCATACCCGTTGATCGACCGGTGCAGTTCGGCGATGTGATTACGATGGATATCGAGGCCAAAGAGGGCGATAAAACGGTGATAAGCCGCAAGGGCGCCCAGTATGAAGTGGTGAAGGATTCCTATCTGCCTCTCCCCGAGTTTTCCGAAAAGATAGTAGGATTGGCTAAAGGCGGAGAGATAGAATTTACTCTTACGTATCCCGAGGACTATAAGATAAAGCAGGTAGCTGGGAAAGAGTATCAACTTAAGGTCAACGTTGGAGAAGTTAAGGAAAAGAAGCTGCCTGAATTAAATGATGAGTTTGCCAAAGAGGCGGGACAGGACACGGTGGCTGCGCTCAAAGAACAGATAAAGAAAAGCATGCAGGAGACGGTTGATGCCCGCGGGCGGCAGGAGTTCGAACAGAAATCGCTCGATTCTGCTGTGGACATGAGCGATGTGCAGTATCCGCCGATCATGAAGCAAAGGGAGATCGAGCGTATCCTCCGGGAGGATGTGAAAAATTTCCCTGACGGTGTCAAAGGATTTGAACGGTATTTGAAGAGTATCAATAAGACGTCGGATGATTATCCGAAGGAAATCGATGAGATAGCACATAAGCGATTGCGCCGTGCAATTGTGCTCGGCAAGATCGCTGAAGAGGAAGGTGTCAAGGTTGAGGAACAGGAAATCGATGCTGAAATTGAGCGTATGGTGAGCGGATCGGAAAGGCAGGAGGATTTGAAGAAGTTCTTCAATCTGCCGCAATCACGTGATTCGATTAGCGAGACACTGTTGACACAGAAAGCACTGAAGGTATTAACCGATATAACCAGCGGCAATGCCGCAGAAAGCAAGTAAAGGGGGAAAATATGGGAATTGAGACGTCTAACGTTATTCCGATGGTGATCGAAAACAGCTCGAGAGGAGAACGGGCATTTGATATTTATTCGCTTTTGCTCAAAGAGCGTATCATATTTTTGGGAACGCCGATTGATGACCAGGTGGCTAACCTGATCATCGCACAGCTTCTCTATCTCGACCGTGAGGATCCCGATAAGGATGTTAATCTTTATATTCATAGTCCGGGCGGTGTGATCACCGCCGGCCTGGCGATTTATGATACGATGCAGTTGATGCGGGCTGATGTTTCAACTATCTGTGTCGGTTCCGCAGCAAGCATGGCGACGGTCATTCTCTGTGCAGGAACGAAGGGGAAGCGGTTTGCCTTGCCCAATGCTACCGTCCACATGCATCAGGCGGCAGGTGGAGCGCGGGGTCAGGCATCCGATATCGAGATCGCAGCTCGAGAGATTATGAGGGTGCAGGGCATAATCAGGGATATCCTGGTGAAGCATACCGGCCAGAGTGAAGAGAAGATTACTCACGACTGGGACCGCGATTTCTATCTAAGCGCTGAACAGGCGAAAGAATACGGCATCGTTGACGAGATACTGAGCGGAAACAAAACGAAGAAAAAAGAGTAGTGTTTTATACTCCGTTTAATTCAACGATTCCCGTGCCAGTTTATCGACTTCGACGGTCAGGTCGTATCCCTTCAGACGGGTTCCGTATTTATCGAACAGCTCTCCCTGTTTGATAGAGATTTCGCCGTTTCCGAAGGCTTTAAGCGTTGCGACAATGAGCGGCAGCTCCCGTGCTACCCCGTGTTTGCGGATGAGATGGAAGAGAGGATTGTTTTCTCCTTCCTGCTGAATTTCCGCGATGGTTTTATTTTTGCGGCTCTGCCAGTGCATATCGAACTGTTCCCCGGTGATCGGATAGCTGCAATATGTTATAATCGGTCCTCTGTCCAGTTCCGGCGTGACCAGATGCATCATAACCCCCGATCTTTCCGCGTTGCTTTCTATGAGTTGCCAGATAACCTGCTGCCATGTCCCCTTCGGGCCGTCAGGCAGCGCCGGGTGAAGATTGATCATAGTATATTTCCGGCACATCTCAGTGCCGACAATAAGCATGTATCCGGCAAGAACGCAGATATCGGGAGAGAATTGCCCGAGTTTCTCCATGATGATTCTGTCGTATCGTATACGAATTTGCTCAGGGGATATCCCGCGGTTTTGCGGCGCTGTTTCGAATTCTTTTAAAGAGAAATGAACGGTTGGAATATTGTAGCTTCGCGTCAACTCGAAAAACTGGTCTGTCTCTTTGTATTCGCCGGGATTTCTGTTGACGAAGGCGAAGATAATTTGACCGTCGATGATGCGGCTCCGGATGTTTTCCTGTACGACCTGAAGAAGTTTCCTCGATGTAGGCCCTCTTGCCGTAGAAAACCAGCCGATCTTGAGCATAGTTATTTTCCGCGTTCGAATTGGTTCATCCGTTTCATGAGCTTTGTGTGAGTACTGGCAAAATGCACAAACGGGCTTGAGTTATGTCCTTTTATTTTTCCCTGAGCCAGCGATTTCAGAAACTGGTCTTTAGTATCGAAGTCAGGCATTTCAATATATGCACGGCCGATCTCAGCCTGCGTGTGGGCGTCACTGCCGGCGGCCATAATCTTTCCGTTTCTTTGTGCCAGATTCTTTGCCATAGCATTGCCCCCAGGGGAAAGGTTTCTGGCGTTAAGCGCCTCGATAATGTCGATATCATCCATTATTTTTTTTAACCAGTCGTACTTGAATGCAGAAAGGCGCAAGGTATCGAATGGATGCGGAATCGATATCAATCCTCCCTGCTCTCTTATTTGTGCGATCGTCTCCTCCACGGAGTATTCGCTGGGGATCGTTTTATTGAGGAACAGCCCCATGATCTCGCCTGCCGGCGTCAATATCTCTTCGGCAATGATGACTTTAAACGGCGCTATCTCCTTGAGTTTTAATGCGCCTTCGATTGTGCCATGATCGGCGATCGCAACGCAGTTGATTCCTGTTTTCAAGCACTGTTCGATTACCTGTTCAAGTGATGTGTTGGAATCCATTGAATAGCAGCTATGAACGTGAAGATCCGCTTTTATCACTTTATTTTACCGATCCTTTCAGGGCATTTTCTTATAGCTATTTTCAGTACATTATATCGTTATTTTCTCAATTGAGCAGTGCCATTTTATCAGTTTTTGTGAGCGTTTTAATTATACCGTTTTCGAGAACGACAGTATCTTCGATTCTAACACCACCCCATCCGGAGATGTAAATGCCAGGCTCCACTGTAAAAACCATAGAATTATCCAGCGTATCATTTGATAATGGACTGAGACGGGGTAGCTCATGGACAGCCAGCCCGACACCGTGGCCCAATCCGTGTCCGAATTGATTGCTATGTCCTGCCGTATCGATCAGCGATCGTGCTGTTTTATCGGCATCCGGACCACGCATGCCTGCGGTGATGGTCGTTAGGGCTGCTAATTGTGCACCCAGAACCGTATCGTAAATTCTCCGAAATGTTGCATCTTCCGTACCGAGATAATACGTACGCGTGCAATCGCTGCAATAGCCATTTACTTTCGCTCCCATATCGATAACTATTGGCTGCCCTTCGCATATCTCCTGTTGAGATGACCTGGCATGAGGCAGCGCTGCATTTGCGCCTGAAGCGACTATAATCTCAAATGGGATAGCTTCGCTTCCAGCTTCTCGCATATGTTTTTCGAGCATCCATGCGACCTCGCATTCTTTCATTCCCGGCCGCAGAAGAGATCGTGCGTAGTTCAGAGCAGCATCGGTAAGAGCGCTGGCTTTCTGAATTAGCTCCAGCTCCTCCGGCTCTTTGATTATTCGAATCAATTCGACGAGGTTGTTGGTTGGGATCAGTTTATACCCTGGGTCCATGTTTTTCAGTGATTCACAGAGCTTGCTGTAGAAAGCGAAGGATGTTGTCATAGCTTCGAAGCCGATAGCTTTGCAATGCAGGCCGGAAGCTATCTGCGGGAGCAATGCGGTAATATTTCCTTGTAGCTGTTGTATCTCAAATCCCTTTGTTTCTCTTTTAGCCTGTTCCACATAACGGAAGTCAACGAGAAGATAAGCCTGATTTTCGCTGATGAATAGCCATCCGTCGCTGCCGGTGAACCCTGAAAGGTAACGTCTATTTTCCTCCTGCGATACGAGCAGCGCATCAAGGTTATGTTGCTGAAGCTGGTTTCGGATTTTTTGTAGTCGAGATAATTTCAATTCTCTCCTCGTAGCTCGCCGACCAATATCCGCAACGCTGATATATATCCTCGCCAGCCAAATCCGCATAGCTGTCCTTTAGCTATAGGAGCAATGACTGAGGTATGCCGCCAGTCCTCTCTGGCATAAATATTGGAGAGATGCACTTCGATAACTGCCAGGTTGGCATCGACAAGGGCATCTCGAAGGGCATATGAGTAATGCGTTAGCGCTCCGGCGTTGATGATAATTCCCTTTGCCCGTTTGGCATTGCTTTGAATAAAGTCGATTATCTGTCCCTCATGATTGGATTGGAAAAAGATTATCTCAGCCATGAGCTTTGTTGCTTCCGCTTGAAGCGCTGCCTCGATATCTTTCAGGGTTTTCCCACCGTAGATATCTTTATTGCGTTTCCCGAGCATGTTAAGATTTGGACCGTTAATGACAAGAATTTTCATACCGTCACCTCTGTCTTTTCTGACTCTTCAGTTTCTGGAATTTTTCCTTTGAAATCACATGAAGTGCATTTTGCAGTCGCTCTGCCCCATACTATCAACAGTTTTCCGCAGACAGGGCACGGTTGAGGCAAAGGTCGGCGGTTTGTGGTGAATGTACAGTCGGGATAGCGGCTGCATCCATAGAATTTGCGTCTCTTTTTATTAATCCGCTCCACAATCTCACCATTATTATCCTTCCCACATTCAGGGCAGGGAATTCCTGTGCGTGACAGGAATGGTTTGGTGCCTTTACACTCAGGGTATTTTGTACAGGCAAGGAATTTGCCGAACCGCCCTACTTTTATCTGCATTGGAGCACCGCAGAGAGGACATTGTTCTTCCTCTTTGATGATTACTATCTTTTCCACGGAATCAGCCGCCGCCTTGAGCGTTTTTTCGAAGGGCGTATAAAATGTTTTCAGTGTTGATTGCCAGTCTTTGCTGCCTTTAGCGATCTCATCCAGGTCTTTCTCCAATTTTGCGGTGAAATCGAGATCGACGATCCTGGGAAAGTTGCGTGCAAGGAGATCGTGAACAATGAAACCTATCTGATTCGGTACGAACCTCCCTTTTACTTTGCTGACGTATTCCCTTTCTTCAATGGTTGAAATAATCGGTGCGTATGTGCTTGGCCTGCCGATTCCTTTTTGTTCCAACGCTTTGACGAGTGTTGCTTCGGTATAGCGTGCCGGCGGCGCTGTGAAGTTCTGTTCTGCAGTCAGCTCGATCAATTTGAGAGAATCATTCATTTTTAACACAGGGAAAGCAATAGTTTTATCTTCGCCGTTTTCCTCATCTTTACCTTCGATATATACGGAGATGAAGCCGCTGAATTTCATAACGGAACTTGTTGCTTTAAACAGATATTCTTCTGAGGATGTTGCACATTGCGCAATCACTTCAACTGCAATCGTATTGAAAATTGCTGCAGCCATCTGGCTGGCAACCATGCGTTTCCAGATGAGTTCATACAATTTATACTGGTCCGATTTCAAATATCCTTTTACCTGATTGGGTTCCCTGTAAATTTTTGTCGGCCTGATAGCTTCATGTGCTTCCTGTGCAAATTTTCGCTTTTTTTCGAAGGTACGGGCATGGGGCGGTAAAAACGGCTTTCCGTACTTACTATCGATATATTCTCTTGCCTCTGCAATTGCTGTTGAGGCTACATGCGTTGAATCGGTGCGCATATATGTGATCAGCCCGACCGATCCTTCATTGCCTATTTGAATGCCTTCGTAAAGCTGCTGCGCAATCGCCATAGTTCGCTTTGCCGAGAAACTCAGCTTTCGCCATGCTTCCTGTTGAAGTGTGCTGGTGATAAACGGCGGCGCTGGTTGGCGAGGCGAATCTTTTGATTGTACGGAAAGGACTTTATAGGATGCTTTTTCCAGCTTACCTTTAATAGTTTGCGCCGTAGTCTCGTTTGATATGGCTATTTTTGTTCCGTTTTTGAGGCCGACAAATTGTGCTTTAAAACTTGTATCCGTCTTATTTTGAGAATTTTTAGTAAATTTAGCTTCGATATTCCAGTATTCTTGGGGGATGAAGCTTTGTATTTCCCGTTCTCTGTCAACGATTATTCTGACGGCGGCCGATTGTACTCTGCCTGCTGAAAGCCCGCGCTGCACTTTTTTCCATAGAAGAGGGCTCAATTTGTATCCGACCAGCCTGTCGAGAAGACGCCGTGTTTGCTGTGCATAGACCAGATCCATATCGATATTACGCGGATTCTTGAAAGCTTCCTGAATAGCATCCCGTGTCAATTCATGAAAGGCGACTCTGT
>DNCV01000030.1 GCA_003484395.1 Dehalococcoidia bacterium | reverse complement strand
GGTTTCTACGTTCTGCTCACCAACGATATCAAGGACCCGGTTGAGGCGCTTCAGGTTTACCGCAACAAGGATAGCGTCGAGAAGTGCTTTGATGATCTTAAAAACCAGCTGGATATGAAACGGCTTCGCGTTCACAGCTCTCCGGCAATGGACGGCCGCCTCTTTGTCCAGTTCATCGCCCTGATCTACATGAGCGCCTTACGTAAAAAGATGAAAGAGACCGGACTGATCGACAAGTACACCGTCCAGGAGCTGCTTCTTGAGATGGAGACGCTCACTCAAGTCCGCTATTCGGGCAAGTACGGCCAAATCCTTACAGAGATCACAAAACCTCAGCGCCTGATCATGGAGAGACTCAAGGTCTCTGCACCAACATAGTTATAAATGGACCGGGAAATGAGGTAATAAACGAACCCAAGGAGTCCGTCTAATCCAATAATTCAATGGTAGACACCTCTAAGGTTCTTCAAATATTGAAACAGTACAAATTAGTGGTTTGCGCTTCACCGCATGCCCAGTTCAAGTTTGTGCTTTATTTTTTCCCAACCTGGTATAACTCTTTCGAGCAGCTTATAAAAATCAGGACCATGGTCTTGGTATTTCATGTGGCATAGCTCATGGGTAATAACGTAGTCGATACATTCTTTGGGCGCTCTTATAAGAGCAGTATTGAGTGTCACTGTACCTTTCCCCGAAAAACTTCCCCATCTTTTCTGCATTCGCCTGATTTTCATAGCTGGTTTGACAAAATCAAAGCGATCAAACTTTAGCCAGCAACGATCCATACTTTCCTGGAAATGAAATTGAGCCTTTTCCAGATACCACTTGTTTAAAAGCTTTTTGGCGATCTCAGGTGTTGGGAAATCTGTCGCAGTAACATGAAAAAACCCCCGGGTTAGCTTGACTTCGTTCGCAGTGCCTTCTGTCAACCTCAAGCGGTATTGCCTTCCGAGGTAGAAATGGGTTTCACCATTCACGTAACACCGATCGGGAGTCTTGGGATTGAATTGACTGAAGTAGTCGAGTTGCCTGAGAATCCATCGCGCTCTTTTGGATATTTTTTTCTCAACCAGGGTAATGTCTGCACCTATCGGCGCTTTGGCTACGACCGAGCTATCAGGATGAACCGCTATCTCCATGGTCTTCCTATTGCAAAATAAAAGGTTGTAATCAATTACCTTTCCCCCATAAACAATTGAACGCTTACAACCATGAGTTGCGGGATCCATCACCTGTAACTCCTGTGCTTTGCCACGCGCAGGACCTTCTCGATGATCCCATCCATCTCATCCAGTGATAATTCAATACCTCTTTTGGTTTTAATTTCATCATAGAGGTAATCGTCGATCTCGTTGACCATTTGCTTCTGGGCATCTTCATCATCCCAGAAATCTACTTTTCTGTGCTTTTTGAAAATACCGTCTATTGCAATCGCTGTCTCCGCGGTGGCTGTCTCCAGGAGATCCCTGCTTAATTCGTATTTTTCGAGGAATGGTTTCAAAACGCCGTAATAGGCCATGGAATCCTGATTCCCGGAAACTCTATAGGGAACGTCCTCATGGACCTTGTGAACTATTTTGTTTCTGATATTTACGACTTTGTTGAGATAATCCAGATCCGATATTCTTTTCGTTCTGAAATCGTCAATGGCCTGCTGGATCAACTTGGAAAATTTCTCAAAAAAGGCGGGATCCTCTTCCATTTTTTCCGAAATTGCCCTTTTTGTTGCGAAAGCAATCGTATCGGCTCTGGATGCCGCACTTTTCCCGGCTTTGTATATCCCTTGTTCATCTTTAACCTGATTGAACATTTTTTCATCAAAAATATTGATCGGCTCATTGAGCTGAATGACTTCGTTCGCCTGAATATGTGTATCCAGCAACTTCTTAATTTTCGGCTCATAATCCCGGTAATCTATCGCTTCTGCATAACGCAATTTTACGGATGCCTTAAGTGACTGAAATTTTCGGAGATCTTCCTTGTACCTCGATAACACCCTGTCGTCAGTGCCGGAAAGAAATTTGTCGGAGGAAAGGGAAATAGCCAGAGTTTTTGAAAATTCGGAAAGACGGCTGTAGAACTCGCTTCTTAATTCATCATCTGCAAGCAGCACCTCAAACGCTTCTTCGTCACGAGAATCCTTTACGGGTTTGAAGAGATCCCAAAGTCCTGAATAACGCCCCGGCAATTTTTCAACTTCGCTGTTGATGGAGGTAAGAGTTCCGACAAGATCGGATTCATCGAATCCCTCGAAAGCGCTATACATGGTCAGAGCCTTGTCAAGCTCACCAAGGACACTTGCGTAATCGACGATAAATCCGAATTCCTTACCCTCATAAAGCCGGTTGACCCGCGCAATGGCCTGAAGCAGCGTATGTTCTCTAAGCATCCTGCATAAATACAAAACCGCGTTCCTCGGCGCATCAAACCCTGTTAGCAGCTTGTCCACGACGATCAGGATTTCCGGTTCGTCCCCACGTTTAAACTGATTGATAAGTTGCTTGTTGTATTCATCCTCTTTGCCATAGCGTTTCATCATTTTTTCCCAAAATTTGACGACTTCATCCCTTGCCTCGTCGTCTGTCTCCTCATAACCTTCACGTATGTCAGGAGGAGAGATAACAACCTCAGAAGTGACGGCCCCTATTTCATTCAGGCAAGCGTTGTATTTAAGAGCGGAAGCCTTGTTCGGCGCCACCAACTGGGCCTTGAATCCTGTACCCTGCCAGTTTGAACGAAAATGCTCACTGATATCAAAAGCCCTCATATAGATAACCTGTTCCGCCTTATTAAGCATTTCCGCCCGGGCATATTTGCGCTTAAGATCCGCCTGCTGTTCTTCGGTCAACCCTTCTGTATGTCTTTCAAACCACAGATCCACGGCAGCCTTGTTCTGGGTCATCTCCACATGTCGACCTTCATACAGAAGCGGAACCACAACACCATCTTCCACAGCCTGTGTTATCGGGTAATGAGGCTCCACCAGTTCACCGAATCTTGTAAAGTTGTTCTTTTCCTCTCTCAGTAAAGGAGTACCAGTAAACCCAAGATAGCAGGCACGAGGGAACATCTGTCTCATGCGGGCGGAAAAGGACCCAAACTGAGTACGGTGGCTTTCATCTACAAGGATGAAAATATCGGAGGAATCGTCCTGATACTTCTTAACGTTAAAAGCCTTCTCAAACTTGTGGATGAGCGTTGTGATTATGCCGGGTTTTTTTTCGGCCACCAGGTCCAGCAGGTTTCTGCCCGATGTCGCCCTGTTGGCTTCAAAACCACAGGCAATAAAGGTGTCTCTCAATTGTTTATCGAGATCATCCCGGTCGGTGACCAGCACAATGCGGGGATTCGATATCTCTGGATCCAGGGCGAGATTGAGCGCCAGCATAACCATTGTCAGGGATTTTCCGGACCCCTGCGTGTGCCAGATTATGCCTCCCTTGCGTGATCCGGTAACATCAAAATGCTTTGCCCGTGCAAGAGCGGATTTAACAACAAAATATTGCTGGTACCGAGCAATTTTCCTGACCCCGCCATCAAAGACAGTGAACTTCCAGGCCAGTTCCAGAAGTCTTTCAGGCCGGCATAATGCAAAAAGAGCCTTGTCCTGCTCCGTTGGAAGCCGTTTTTCTTCCAGAAATTCCAGCTGAACTCCAAAAGCAGCTGATATTTGGGTAACAACCTCTTTATCAAGGGGCTTGTTGACAATCGCCTGAAGCCTTTCAAACTCCCGCTCGCCCTTTTTCATCCCGGGTTCTTTCCAGATACCCCAGAACCTGGCCGCCGTCCCCGTTGTTGCGTACATGGCGTTGTTCTTGTTGAGGGCCAGAGCCATCTGGCAATAGATAAACAACCTGGGGATATGATCGTCATTCTGATTTCTGATGGACTGCGATACGGCTTGGTCAATGTCCACCTGTGGAGACTTGCACTCGATCACGCAAAAGGGAANNAGGGAATGCCGTTGACGAACAGAACGATATCGGGCCGGATCGTCTCCGAGCTCCGCGAGCGCTCGACGCCAAATTCAACGGTTACATGGAATTTATTGCGATCGGGATTTCGCCAGTCGACATAGTTCAGTGTGAAGCTTTTCGAATCACCTTCAATGGTCTGCTCCAGGGCCGTTCCAAGAGTGATCAGATCGTAGATCGCCTCATTGGTCTGAAGCAAACCATCGTATTTGATGTTTTTGAGTTTCTGTATGGCAGATTGGATATTTTCCTCACTGAAAAGAAACTCGCTTCCCTTATAACGGATGCTGTTAATTTCTTTTAGTTGACCGCGCAGAATGTCTTCCAACAGGACATTAGACCTTCGGCCCTGCCGCTGGCGAAGTGCTTCTTTCGCTGTCAAATATTCAAAACCCAGACCTATCAAAAGCTGCAAAGCCGGGATTTGAGAAAGGTGTTTTTCGTTTATCTGAAAGTTACTCATCGCTCACCTGCTTTAGAGAGCTTAATTGATGGCAAGATTCTTTAGGCCTTTCAGAACTAGGTAAACACACTCATCTACAAAAGGAGATCTCATAAGCCGCAAATATTCATCCTTACAGAGTCCGGCATTCTTGGCCATGTCTTCAATATCTACAGTCTCCAGTTGAATTTTGATACTTTCGTAATCAGCCTGCTGTTTTTCTACCTTGGCTGTATCCTGGAGATCTCGGTAGCCCGCGTTATGAAAAACTTGCCAGCTTTCAGTTAGTGATTCTGCAATAGACCCACTTAAGATTGTTTCGCAAACTTCACCAACTACTCCTCCGAAAGCACCAAGCAGATAGATTGGTTTGTTTTTTATCATTGCGATATGGATCTCTTCCAAAACGCCAGGCATTTTGCCTTTGTATTCCGAAAGCCTGCCACCGGCACAAATGCGGGAATCAGAAGTTTTGATGGATTCATTGCGCATTTCAGTAAGGCATCGCGACCAGATATATTTATTTTTTGCATTGTCAGGATTTAGGAAATTATCCTTGTCAACAAGCGCTTTGATACCAATAGGGATATCGTGTTCCGCAGATTTCATAACACTGTTGTACTTGGCTCTCCAGGCTGTTACTTCTGCATCGGCCACATACAGCGGCCATGCCAAATGGTTTTCAACGTGAATATCATCTGTATTCAGGCGATTTTTGAGTACTATTGCTTCATCTAGGATAAATTGAGTAAAGCCGTCCTTTCGCAAATCACCTCCGTAAAGAATCGTCGCAGATCTGGCAAGTAGATGTCTTGCAATATCTTGAGCCAATCTTTTTAGATGATCAGGACTTAAATGATGTTTCGTATAACCTTCCGAAGGGCTTTCAGAAATGGAAATTCCTACCCGGAGACCTTTTAAAGACCTATCTTCGGAACTGCTCCACAACGGAGTAAAGGCATCTACTCCAAGAGTAATTGTCAAATCTGGTGTATGGGGTTTCAAGCGGCGTCCCTGTCTGGTTGATCTTTATCCCGAACGCCGTCTTTGAAAACGATGCCTTCGATAACTTCGCCGATAAGATCGAA
>DNCV01000064.1 GCA_003484395.1 Dehalococcoidia bacterium | reverse complement strand
GCCTCCTATGGGAAGTATTTAATGCTCGGATTAATAACTGTATTCGTGATATTTGCCATGAGCTATTTCGTGAGGGTCAGATTTCAGCAGAAGAAATGAACGCTATTTTTGTGTCTGATTACTTCGCCACACCTGAGGGAATGAAGGCATTATTAGAGGAAGATGAAATCAAACACATCTATTATCTACACTCAAAGGAAGAGATGACTGTTCCCTGTGCTTACTTTACAAAAATGGGAAACAAACTAGGCAACCCTCAAGAAAGAGCCCTTTTAGCCTCCACTCTGGCACATGTAGTTCGAGCATGGAGTGAATCTTCTGCAAAGATTGGATTCTCCCCGAATAACAAGGATAAAATCGAGGAAATCTATAAGAGGCTGGTTAACAAAATTTTTGAAAATCCCATAAGCCTGCCCTATCAATACTGCCTGCTTGAGCTTATAAAACCGGATAATTCTACCAGATAATTACATCTGTGAACCGGATGATAAACTTGAAAAAGCAGACATATATCTAAAATGCTATAACTATTATGCATACGTATTTTATATACCGCAAAGGACTTGATGTCCGTATAATAAATTGATAGCATACGTTAACATGATATTCTGCCTTTAAATGCATAGAGACGGAGAGCTCGTTCGATTATGGCTAATTGGAAGGACAAGCTGCGCGGCAATCCGATTCCATAGCTGTTGGAACCTGCTACATCTCAACCTGCCATTCGCTACTCATCCCACAAAAACTGATATAGTATACGAAATAAAATCAGGATTAAGGCACAGGATTAATGGCAGCACGCAATCGTACAGACGACAATCCAAAGCTATCGATAGTAATTCCTACTTATAACGAACGGGACAATATCACGCCTCTCGTCACGAGCTTGCATAGAGTTCTCGAAAAGTCTGACTATGAGATAATCATCGTTGATGATAACAGCAGGGACGGTACATTTGATGTCGCTACTGCGCTGTCACGGGACTATCCTTTGAAGCTGTTCGTACGCAAAGACAAACGGGGATTATCATCCGCGGTCGTAGACGGCTTTTCTTTTTCATCGGGCGAGACGATTGTTGTCATGGATGGCGATTTGCAGCATCCGCCGGAGACAATACCGGAACTGCTGCAAGAGCTGGATAGCGGCGTTGATTTGACGATCGCCAGTCGGTATGTGGAAGGAGGAGGATGTGAGAACTGGTCAACTTTTCGCAACATGAATTCAAAGGTGGCAATCTTTTTATCACATCTGTTGCTGCCTGAGACGAGACGGGTGCGTGATCCCATGTCAGGTTTCTTTGCGCTCAGGCGTAGCGTCGTTGCCGGTGCGGATCTGAATCCTCTCGGTTATAAAATCCTTCTCGAGATACTGATGATGGGGCGCTATATCAGGGTGGCCGAGGTGCCGTTCACGTTCAAATGCCGCAAAGGTGGAGAAAGCAAGCTCAATGCGCGGCAGCAGATTGAGTACCTTAAACATCTGTTCAGGCTGATGAGAAGAACCGGTGAATTGACCAGATTTCTCAAATACTGCATTGTCGGAACCAGCGGCGTTATCGTTGATGAAGGCATTTTTTGGGCGCTGACCGGATTGACATCCCTTCCGTCCCTAGCGGCAGCGGCTGTCAGCGCCGAGGCAGCAATCATTTCCAACTTCACCTTCAATAACTATTTCACGTTTAGCAATCGCCGATTGCCCGGAATTAACACTTTTATTACACGACTGCTCAAATTCAATATGGTGAGCTTAATCGGCATCGGGCTAAAACTGCTGGTACTTTGGTTGCTCACCACGATATTTGGAGAGTATGATCTGCTGTTTAACCTGTGCGGTATCGCTGCAGCTACGCTGTGGAATTATACCATGAACGTGTGGTGGACATGGAAGTAGCAATGCAGTGGCTGCGAAAAGCCGTCCGATGGGAATATTTCGGTCTGCTCCTGCTTGTATTGATTACACTGGGGATGCACTTCAGCGTTATCAATCGTCCCGATGTCCTCATGTTTGACGAGCAACATTACGTTGTCGATGCCCGCTCCATCATCGCCGGAAATGAATCATCGCGTCTGGAACATCCGCCGTTAGCCAAGTTGATGATCATGGCCGGCATGCTGCTCTTCGGGGATAACCCTTTCGGCTGGCGTTTCTTTTCCGTATTGTTCGGAACCTTCATTATCATCTTATTCTATTTGATCTGCCGCAGGCTCCTGATGTCAAAGAGAGAATCTTTTCTGGCTACATTCCTGTTGGCCTTTGAAAATTTAACCTTCGTTCAGGCCGGCATTGCCATGCTCGATGTCTATTGCTTGGCATTTATGATGCTTTGCTTCTGGCTTTATCTCAGGGGAAACTATCTGCTTTCCAGCGTTGCCGTGGCCCTGGCTGCCGTGGCCAAGCTTACCGGCGTTTTTGCGCTCGCTGCCATCGGATTACACTGGCTATTGACGCGCCGGGATCGGACATATCGTGTTATCGGAGCGTTCTGGCTTAGCGCCGGCTCTTTTGTATTGCTGTACTGGCTGTTCAGCTATCCGGTTACGCATAGATTGATTAATCCCGTTGACGGCATGCAAAATATGGTGGAGCAGCTTGCCAGCGTTACGTATGCTGTTTCCAATCACCCTTCCAAGAGCTATCCATGGGAGTGGGTATTGCTTCCTTTGATCATGCCGTACTGGTATACGCCGCATTATCTCGGTGCGATAAGTTTTACCATATGGGCATTGATTTTGCCTTCGGTAGGTTATATGGGATGGATGGCATGGAAAAATAGACGGAGAACTATCTCCGTGTTTGTACTCTCGTGGTTTTTGTGCGCGTATCTTTTATTTATTCCGCTTTGCCTTGTCAGTAACCGCGTCATGTATGTGTATTACTTCTATCCCACGATCGGAGCGATTTGCATTGCTCTCGGCTTGGGGCTTTCATACCTTTGGAATCTGTGTCAGACAGGCTACGGCAAGGTCAGGAATCTTGCTCCCTGGATAGTAGGGTTTTATCTGTTGTGCCATATCGTT
>DNCV01000008.1 GCA_003484395.1 Dehalococcoidia bacterium | reverse complement strand
CGACTCATTTCATTCGCTCAGGGTAAACGGAGAGGGTGGGATTCGAACCCACGCTCACCAAAGGCGAGACCGCTTTTCGAGAGCGGCACCATGAACCACTCGGTCACCTCTCCGGGCTTTTGTTATTATAGCATATCTGTATCGCCCTCTGCAAAAGTTCAGAAACATATTGGACTCCGGTGGAGGTGATAACCAGGGGTCTATGTGCAGCAGGAATATGTAGAAAAATACTTCAGAAGCGGCTATCGTCGTTTCATGATGCGCAACTCAAACAGAAAGGATCCATCTCAGCAACAGATCATTGAGGAAAGACTCAGAGTTATCCAGTTCTTCGAAGAATATGGCGCTGATGCCACACGCAAGGCTTTTAATACAAGCCGTTCCACCGTATTTCTGTGGAAGCAAAAGCTCAAGAAAGCCAACGGTAAAATAGCTGCCCTGGCACCAGGAGACAGGACTCCAATTCGAAAGAGAAGAAGGAACGTCCATCCGTTCATAGAAGACTTCATCATTAAGTACAGGACTGATCACCCGGGATCCGATAAGACTACCATCACACCCATGCTCGTGATAGGATGCAGGGCAACCAGCATTAAGCCTGTGTCAGAATCTACGGTTGGCAGAATAATCCATGATCTCAAGAGCAGGGGAAGGCTGCCCAACTCCAATAAAGTGAGTATCAATGCTAGGACGGGTGACCTCGTTGTTAAACAGCGGCCGAAACCGAGGAAGAAAGAACGTCGAAAAGGCTTCCGCCCTAAAGTGCCAGGAGACATTGTCCAAATGGATACAGTTTCTGTCTTCGCCTGTGGCATCAAACGCTATCTCTTTACAGCCATCGACGTCAGTACGAGGTTTGCTTTCGCTTGCGCCTACGGCTCAAACTCGTCGATCAACGGCAGCGATTTCCTCAGGAAATTTGTTACAGTGGCACCTTTCAATGTCGCCAGGATACAAACAGATAATGGTGGCGAATTTGAAAGGTATTTCGAAAAGACCTGCAGGGACGTGGGATTGGCACATTTTTATAATTATCCTAAGCATCCTCAATCAAATGGCTGCTTAGAGAGGTTTAATAGGACCATTCAGGAGCAATTTGTATACTGGCATATCGATTATTTAGACGATACACTCGAATTCAATCGGAAGCTGATGGAATATTTAATCTGGTACAACACGGAAAAGGCACATAGAGGCATTGGCAACCTGCCTCCACTAAGGTACTATGTAGACAAATTCTTAGTCCCTTCCCAAAAGTCCAATATGTTATGGACGCTTACAGCGTGTTCACACTAACGGTGATTTGGTGATATAATGGGTGTATGGAGATAACAACTGAACAATACAGTAAGATTGAAGGCTATTTTCCAATCCAAAGGGGCAACGTGAAGAATGACAATCTGCGGGTTCTGAACGCTATTCTTTACGTTGCAGAGCACGGCTGCAAATGGAGAGGATTACCAAAGCGATTCGGTAAATGGCACACGATTTATACTCGTATGAGCCGATGGGCAAAGAACGGAGTCCTGAACCGAATCTTCGAGGCTTTACAGCGTGAGAACATCATTCAAATTCGAGTCGAAGCGGTATCGCTGGATAGCACGATGGTAAAAGTACATCCTGATGGCACTGGCGCTCTAAAAAAAACGGTCCACAAGCCATTGGCAAATCAAGAGGAGGATGGACCACCAAAATTCATATGGTTGCCGCTGGTCCTCGGGCAGCAGTGAATTTCTTGCTTTCACCAGGCAATGTCCATGATGCCGCTCCGGGACGAGAGTTATTGAAGACCACTAATCTGCAAGCTGATAATGAAGAAATCGGCTGTTAGGCTAACCAGGCTTGGCAGCCGATCCTTTTTGTGCGATTACTTTTTGCGCTACCAGCGCAGGTACTTCCTCGTAATGGCTGAACTTGGTAGCAAATGTACCGCGTCCCTGGGTTATTGAGCGTAGATCGATAGCGTAGCGTGAAATCTCAGCGGCCGGCACCTGCGCCTCAATCAAATTCATGCCGTTGCCTGAGGGATTCATGCCTAATACACGGCCTCTTTTCGTATTGAGATCACTGATAATATCACCGGTGAAACTATCCGGCACAGTCACCGATAAGTTGACTATCGGCTCAAGTAGAACGGAATGGCCGTCCGTCAAGCCTTTTTTCAAAGCCCCTGCCGATGCAATTTTAAATGCCATTTCGGAGGAATCGACAGGATGAAAGCTGCCATCATATAACTTCACACGAACGTCGACGATAGGATAGCCAGCCAGAATTCCTTCGTTTATGCCTTCATTGATGCCTTTTTCTACAGCAGGGATATAATTTTTCGGGATTGCGCCGCCGATGATTTTGTTCACAAACTCAAATCCGCCGCCTCTCTCCATCGGTTCAAGCTCTATCAATACATGACCATACTGCCCATGACCACCGGTTTGTTTCTTATGTTTAAACTCGGCTTTAACCGCCGTGGTTATCGTTTCCTTATATGCTATTCTCGGCGTCTCTAATGCCACTGCGACACTGAACCGTTGTGCAAGCCGCTCAGCCGCAACGGAGAGATGAGTCTCGCCAATACCGCTGATGATTAAATCACCAACATCTGTATCTCGATGCACAGTGAGTGTAAAATCTTCTTCACAAATTTTGGGTAGGGCAGTACCCATCTTATCGAGATCGTCTCTTGATTTCGGAGTGATCGCCATATTTAATGCAGGTACAGGGAACTCAATGCCTGCAAGCTTCAACGGATGTTCTTTTACACCAAGTGTATCTCCCGTCGTCGTAGCTGACAACTTGGCTACCGCACCAATATCACCAACGCTCAGTTGATTGACCGGCTCTTGCGTCTTACCACGGAGCATAAAAAGCTGTCCAATCCGTTCAATTGCCCCTTTATTTACATTCCAAACCTGAGAGTTGCTCGTAATTGTGCCAGAGAAAACTCTGAGATAGCTGATCCTGCCGATGCGGGCATCCGTAAATGTTTTAAAAACAAGAACAGATAGCGGTGATGTGGCAGCAGGTTTTACCGATTCTTCTGTATTATTAGTTGCGTTAATTGCTTTAAAATCGCCGATATCAATAGGAGAAGGGAAATAATCACTCGCGGCATTCAGCAACGGCCTTATACCAACATTAGTGAGAGCCGAACCAAAGAAAACAGGGAAAACAGCGCCTCTTTTAATTGCCTCTTTCAAACAGCGATAAATGTCGCTGTCATTTATCTGACCACCATCAAGATATTTAGAGAGCAAATCATCATCAACTTCAACGATAGCCTCAATCAACTTCTCTCGATAGCTATCTATATCAGCAGTCATCCCAGCAGGTACCGCCACCTCTTTTTCTGAGCCACTATCAATTCCTTTCTTTGTTATAAGATCAATCGTGGCTTTAAAATCTTTCTGTGATCCAATAGGTAGAACCAGAGGCAGACACTTGGGAGATAGCTTCGATTGAACATCTTTTAAAACATCCTGATAAACTATATTTTCCCTGTCCAATTTATTAATAAAGATGAAGCATGGCAGATTAGCTTCTCTTACGTGGCTCCAAACCTGTTCTGTGCCGACTTCAACTCCGGAAACACCCGAGACGGTAATGACTGCAGCTTCAGAAACACGCAGCGCTTCTTTTACTTCGCCAATGAAATCGACATAACCTGGGGTATCGATAATATTGAGTTTTGTATTTTTCCACTGGCATGGAAGGAGGGAAAGATTAATACTGATTTTACGTTTTATTTCTTCAGGATCATAATCGGATACTGTTGTTCCATCTCCGATATTGCCAAGACGCGTCGTCGCTCCTGCTGTGAATAAAATTGCTTCGGCAAGAGACGTTTTACCTGCACCTGAGTGAGATACAAAAGCAATGTTGCGAATGTTCCCTGAATCGATTTGCTGCATGAAGCTGCCTCACTTTCAGAGTTATTTGGCGATAAAGCAAAGGCATTTTAACAGTGAATCTCTATGTACGTCAAGGACAATATACACTTAAATTCAGGATTATATCAAATGATGCTATAATCACGGACATGATAGAACAGATTCTATCCGATCTTTACCGAGATGAAATTCCTCTCCCCAGAAATCCGTTAAAAGCGCTGAATTGGTATATTATAAAAACAGCAGATCGTTTTCTGGTGATCGACACAGGCATGAACAGGGAAGAATGCAAACATGCCATGTTCGAGACACTACGGGAACTTGGTTAAGAAAATATTAGTCAGTGGAGATCACATTCTTAAAAATATCACACCGAATATCATAAACTGGACTGAAATGGATAATGCACTTCAACAGTATCTGAATAGTTTAGATAAGATATACGATCTCGATGTTGGTCTCGTATTGCCTGGGCATCGCAGCATCTGGAATGACCACAGAGGCAGAATTCGTGAACTTCTCGAACACCATAAGGAACGGTTGAAAAAAGCGCTCGCTGCGTTACAAAGTATCGCTCATTATGTCAATGAAATAATTCCTGCCATATCCAATCCTTTAAATATCATGCTGACGGCAATAGCAGCGAGCAACAAGCTGAAAACGCGGGATACAGCCTTTAATCCGCCTTTACCAAGGAATCCGGCTATCCAATTCCCTAACAAAAAGATAATCCATAAAACAACAATGTTCAGCAGAAATGAAATCAATACGATATAGAACGGATATTGTTGTGCCAGGAGTATCAATGTCGTTATGGTTGCCGGACCTGCGGACAGCGGGGTGCCGATCGGTACCATGGCCATTACCTCTTCCTTAACAATGTCCTCGGTCATCTGTCCTGTTGTCATATGGCGAATTGATAACACCAGCAGGATAATGCCGCCGGCGACAGCAAAAGACGCAAAAGAGATGCCCATCACTGTCAATACAAACTGGCCAAAAAATAAAAAGGCGAGGCCAACGACCACAGCAGTGAGAACCGCGATATTAATCATGCGTCGCCTCTCTTTATAATTCATCCCTTCACCTAGAGAAATCACAAACGGCAAAGTGCCAATTGCATCGATGACGATAAAAAGCGGTATAAATGTCAATATAAATTGTTCCCATACTACCGACATATTTCACTCCTTTTTTCATTTATATTCAGCATATCACTCTCCCGCTAAACCGGCTATTTGTTGACCATGCAGTCTGAGCCATTTACGATATTCATGGTATCGCAAACAATAGCGTGCTACGATTGTCCAGAATCGCTTGGAATGATTCATCTCCTGAAGATGAGCAATCTCATGCAAAACAACGTAATCAATCACGGATTCTTCAAACATCATTAATTTCCAATTAAAGCTCAATGTTCCCTTCCTCGAACAACTGCCCCACCTCGTTTTCTGTCCGCGTATCATCAATCGATGATATTTAACTCCAAGAAGAGCGCTCGTTTCATCCACTTTCCGTTTCAATATGAGAAGAGCTTGTTTTCTGTACCAGTCTGCTACTACTTTCTCCAATGCGGCATCGTCACAATTCACAATCAGCTTATCTCCCATGAGATATGCGCCTTTTTTGCATGCCCCAAAAGCGGAATTCCTGGTAACACGGATAGTGTGTCCTAAAAAAGTTATCGGATTCCCGATAGCGATACGCAGCGGGTTATTCAAATGTATATCTGGCCTTTGCTTTGTGATTTGCCGTGTAATCCACTCCTGCTTCTCCTGCAGTAACGCTGGAACTCGATCAGGAGCATAGTGTCTGGGAATCACAACCGATAATCCTGTAGTAGGTCTGAATTCAATTCTGGCATATCTGCAACGAGCACCACGTTTTACGGTATATTGAATGGCATGACCGCCGATATTGCTTGTATAAGTACCGATAATGGGGGAGCTCTTTTTATCTTTGTTTAACATTTGCGGACGCACTGACTATCCTCTTGACTATCAAAACAGCCATTTTGTCTTGCTCTTTTCATTAGAAAATTTACAATGCCATTACTGCTTCTAATTATACAACCGGCTTCATCTTTTTAAGTCTAAGTGATGCTACAAGTGAAAAAACACTGATTATTAGCGCAATAGTGAATGCAAGCTGATAACTTCGAGTAATATCATATAGTATACCAGATGTCCAATATAATAATATTGATATAACCAATACCCACGGATAGCTATATCANNGGATACAGGACTTAGGACCTGTCCGATAAATAGTATGGCACCGGTTTTAATATCGCGGATAAGAAAGATAAACGGTCGATCCATGGTAACCTCAATCGGTTGAAGCGGCATGGCAGTTGCTTGCATAATCACTGCCGTCGCAGCTGCAGCTTCGGTTCCTTTTTCATCAACAGCAACAAATGCTTTATGTATCACATCGCCAATAAAAAGATCACGATCCCCGGTCATGCCTGAGAAATCGGCACCTTCGGTAAATTCTGTTCCCATTCCCATTATGCTCAAAGCCTTCTTTAAGCTGAATTCGGAATCGAATTGAAATCTGGGCATAGTCAACAGAACTTGTCTGTTCTTCATTGCGCCGATTATTTCCTTCACTTTCGTTGCATCGATCGCCTCCTGAAACGCAGTAAACTGACCAGAGCGCGGAAGCATCACAACCATCGATAACTCACGTCCATCATATGGCAACTCTACAGCCTGATAACCATTACCCTCGGCGTATCCAAAGGATTCCGTCTGTTTCATCATTGGCACGACAATATCATTCCCGTTAATCGGGTGAAACGGGGCATCGGTTGTTGCATTCTCATTAAACTGGTGCAACCATGCTGCATTGAAATAGATAGCATTGGTAAGGACAAGCCTGGTATAGCCGTCAATGCCACCGGCCGGAATCAGACCTTTTATTCTGTCCTCCGTTTGCTCGCTAACCCACGTATTGATCGTCGTTCTGGATTTTTCGGTCTCCCTGATAAAATCAAGGATCCGCAGTCCTGCTCCATAATTCTCAGCAAGGACATCGAGAAATGACGGCAGAAAGCTATAGCCTTTCTGTCCCCAGATTGCATTAACAACGTGCAATCTGAATCCCTTATCGTCCTTTCCTTTAGCGCCCTGTCCACGCTTTGCAAGCTCACCGTCTAGCCAGTTAAACGTGGCATGCAGGCGATTCTGGGACAGTGTAAAATGCAGTGTATCTGCCATATGTTTTTCACTGTCATTTTTTGCACCGGCATATGTCATAGCGAGAGCTGCAGAAATGCTGTACGGAGAATAAAAAATAGTATCTCCCGTTTTTGACAGAATATGGAACAGATCAAAACCAAAAGCAGTATTCCCGTCAACCAGCGCAGCCATATCAGCAGCATTCACTGTCGGTGTTGTCACACGTGATTTATCCGACTTCACTACTTCTCCTGACACTATCTGGGCGCAACTTTCAAGCACACCAAGAGCAATGACCAGTACTACACAAATTAACGTCTTTTTCATTTCACACTTCTCTTTTATTACTATTTACATTAGCAACTAATGTAGTATTACCTGTATAAACGATGATTGCCGTTACAAAGTTTACTTTTCTCTAATGAGTAAGTCACGTATTCTATTTTACTAAAGTGACAGTCAAAGTGATAAAATTACGAGGGAATTGATTTATCTTTACTGAGGTATACTATACATGATAGTTCAAGCTAAAGGGAAAATAGGCTACGCACTGGGTGGCGGTGTAGCACGTGGTCTATTCCATATTGGCGTCCTCAATGTTCTTGAGGAAAATCACTTCTATCCTGATATTATTGTCGGCACAAGCATGGGAGCTGTAATCGGCGCACTCTATGCCAGTGGCATGACAGCCGGCGAGATTAAAAAGAGGGCTATGGAGATGGACTGGAGGCAAATGTACCGGTTTGCTGATATAGCAATGCCCATGAGAGGTTTCATTCAAGGGAATCGCGTAACCTCTTTTCTGAAGAAGCTGTTAAAGGAGAAGAATTTTTCCCAGTTGGAAAGGAAATTCGCCTGTGTTGCAACTGATATTATGACCGGAGAGCAGGTCGTGATGCTAAAAGGTTCTCTCGTTGAGGCAATCAGAGCCAGTATATCCATGCCTGTTATTTTCACACCGGTCAAGCGTCGCGGACGTTATCTGGTTGATGGTGGACTTGTGAACGTCGTACCCGTGAGCGTGTGCCGTGATCTTGGGGCGGATTATGTGATAGGGGTCAATGTCATTCCGGTTCCTCATGAGGAATTATCAATACAGGAAGCATGTGAAAGATATTATGAATATCAAGTACGGTCCGATCACGATTTACAGAAACCGTCACTATTGGAACGCGGGGCGATTTATGGCTCGCATGCTATGAATTTTGGAAAAGTGGTTAAGACATTTTTTTTCTCACGATTGCTAAGACAAGAACAAGACAAAGTCAATTCGATTAATCCTAAAGACAATAAAAAAACTGTCTTTTCGTTCTCAAAAGAACCGACGCTGACCAATGTCTTGAGTCAGTCGTTATCAATTACCGAGTATCGCATAGCAATGGAAAATCTAAAAGGCGCTGACTTGGCTATCACGCCATTTAGCGGAAATATCGGATTCTGGCAGTTTAGCAGAGTTGCAGAAGCAATCAGCGCCGGAGAGATAGCAACAAAGTTGGCATTACAAAGAGAGGATACAGCACGCATGTTAGATGGCAGAGGAAAGTTATTTAGCAATAAAGAGGAAATTCTATGATTATCAAAACACTAGAGCAACTTGGATTAACAATTTCGATCATAGTGATTACACATGTTCACTCCGATCACATCGGCGCATTGGCTGCTGTCAAACACTACACGGGAGCTCCGTTTGCAATACACGAGGAGGAATGCTCGAAAGCAGCACGATCTCTTTCTCGAGTAATAGGAGGCTTATCATCCGACAACCAAAACCCGGATCGGTT
>DNCV01000015.1 GCA_003484395.1 Dehalococcoidia bacterium | reverse complement strand
GTGTTAGAAATCGATATCCCCTCCAGGCTCATCTTGTATTGGAAGAGACTCCGTCTTTACATTCTCCTTAATCTCATTGATAATAGTGTAAAATTAGTTTTTATTTGTTTTGAGCATTAAGGAGGGATGCATGCAGCAAGATGTTTTATGTCCCAAATGCGGGGCAGCAAATGCAGCCGGTCTCGCGTTTTGCGCTAACTGTGGTAGCCCGTTGCAGTTTACCTGTCCGAATTGTAATACCCCCGTCGATTCAACAGCGAGGTTCTGTAATGTCTGTGGTGCTGGGCTGGGTTGGGGTATACGATATCGGGATCTTCAATCTCAGATAACACAAGTTGAAAATGGATTGCGTGGAATAATAGCCCAGAATGCAAACGATGTTCAGGGACAACTGCATAACACGGAAGAGGGTTTGAAAGCAACACTGGGGCAATATACGGAGACCCTTCAATCTCACCAGTTGATGCTAAATTCAACAGCCGATCGCATAGCAGGACTGGTTGCGGAAGAACACAGTATGTCACTGGGTAAGAAAATTAATAAAATCGGGACGGGTGTTATCGGAGGCGGGCTTGCCGTCATTGGATTGGCTTATGTGATGGGGAATGCAACAATGCTGGCATGGGGCGGCCTGGGCCTCGCTGTGATTGGATTTCTAATGCAACTGGTTAGCCTGTTTATTTCTGCACCAAGGCATAGATAAGACGGATACCCGTAACTAGTTCCTGTGTAGTAACAGGTGTAAAAAAATTTCGTTATAGCGAAGGAAAAGATAGTACTTTGCGTTTTTTTAGGTATAATTGTAGTGATCAATGAATATATTTGAGTAACTGAAGGTAATTAAAATGGTTTTGATCTCTTTTTGTTTGTGGGGTGTTTATGGCGATACAGAGAGATCGGAAAAGTAACAGTCCAAAGCGGGGAGTCGGCTATACTTTTCTCATACTTATCGATATTCTTATCGTTACATTTGCTTATTACCTGTGGACAAACGATCAGATAGGTAAAGATATCGTGGCTGGTGTTTTTATTGGTGTGGTCATTCTAACTATTCTGATAATGTCAAATTCAGATAAATCCCGAAGATAAAATTGCATCGCTATTGCCAAAGACCCGATCATTGTCTCCATTAGATTGGAAACGATGATCGGGTCTTTGGTTGTCTACCAGTAACTCGAAAGATATATTCGATTATTTCTTTGTATAATCGTAGAAGCCTTTACCGGACTTGCGGCCGTACCAGCCGGCGGCTACCATTTTGCGTAAGATAACGGGAATCGCCATATGACTGTCCTTTGTTTCTTCAAACATGGCATCGCCGATCATCACAATAGTATCAAGACCAACGTAGTCTGCCAGCGCCAGCGGCCCCATGGGGTAGCCCAGCCCAAGTTGTACTCCTTTGTCGATATCCTCTCTTGAAGCAAGCCCTGACTCGTATGATTTAAACGCTTCGATCAGGTGAGGCATGAGCAAACGGTTAACAATGAATCCGGGAACATCGGGGGCGACGATGATGGATTTTCCTAATTTTTCTCCAACCTTTTTAGCTTCAGCAAGAGTCTCTTCACTAGTGGCAACGGTTCGAACGAGCTCGAGAAGCTTCATAACAGGTACGGGATTAAAAAAATGCATACCGACAACCTTATCCTGTCTCTTCGTGGCGGAGGCGATGGCGATGACTGACAGGCATGATGTATTCGTTGCCAGTATACTATCTTTAGGGACGATCGTATCGAGTTCCGTAAATATTTTCTTTTTAAGTTCGAGATTTTCCACGGCTGCCTCAATCATAAGATCACGATCACCGAAATCTGCGATTTTTATTGTACCTTTAATACGTTGCAAAACCGTTGCTTTGTCTGCATCCGTCATTTTACCGGCCTTGACTGCTCTCGCAAGCGATTCATCGATAGCCTGCATCCCTTTATCCAGCAGGTTCTGGTTTATTTCAGAAACGAGGACGTCGTATCCAGCTTTAGCAGAGACCTCTGCTATACCACAGCCCATCAATCCACAACCCATAACTCCAATTTTTTTGATTTCCATAGTTACTTCCTTCGTTATAATTATTTTCTCTTCCGTTTCAATTCTTACGTTGATCAGGTGCAGTATACAAAATAACACGATGGAGGTAAAGCTGAACTACCGGCAAATTACTGACCTGCCCCCCCCCAAAGACTGATCCAGATATAATGCTAAACTTGAATTAGAAAAGGGGGAATAAATGGCTAGAAAAGGTTACACAGCGGAGCAGATCAGCAACAAGCTCAGAGAAGTGGAGATTCTCCTGAGCTAGGGAACCACTGTCGGCGCTGCCAGCAAGAAGATAGGAGTTACAGAGCAAACCTACTATCGCTGGCGCAAGGAATATGGTGGGATGAGAATCGAGCAGGCAAAGCGTCTCAAAAAAGTCGAGAAGGAGAACACGCGGCTGAAAAGGCTGGCGGCAGATCTTTCCCTTGATAATGCTATCTTGAAGGAGGTAACCCAGGAAAACTCCTGAGCCCGTCGAGGAGATGTAAAGCAGTCGTGTCTGTATGCCAGACACTGGTTGTCTCGGAGCGATGGGCGTGTCATGT